>JAGCNA010000312.1 GCA_017646185.1 Clostridia bacterium | reverse complement strand
TGCTTCCTCCCCAAAAGGAATACGAAAACGGTTTTGACGTTATCGAATCCTATATCCGCAACGGTAAAAAGTACGGAATGCAGGTTCACGCTTGGTTCGAGGATTATTTCTTCGGTTCAAAGGGCTCGCCCTGCGCTGTTGCAAACGCTCATCCCGAATGGATGGCAAAGCGTAAGGACGGCGGTTTGTTCCACGATGCTTACGATATCTTTTATTTCCTCAATCCCGTTTTGAGCGAGGTAAAGGAATTTTTGCTTTCTTGCTGTAAGGATATACTGGATAAATACGATTTCGACGGACTGCAGCTGGATTATATCCGTTATCCTCTTATTCACGGTATAGACCGTGCCGCAGGATTTGACGAATACACCGTAAACGCTTTCTTTGGTGAAACGGGAATAGATATAAGAAACATAGAATCCACAGACGAAGAGGACTGGAAGACCTTTGTGCGTTGGTGTGCGGGTCACGTAACCGAATACGTGCAGTCTGTCCGCACTCTTGTGGATGAATATAAAAAAGCAGGCAGAGAGGTATGCCTTTCCACCGCCGTTTTCGGCGATCCCAAGGCGGCGCTTTACAGCAAATGTCAGGATTGGCAATACTGGATCGAGCAGGGCTGGCTGGATGCGATCTATCCTATGGCGTATTACAGCGATGCCTGCGAGGTTGAAAAGGAAGTTGCCGCAATGGTGCAAAAATACGCAAGCGTTCCCAACATTTCGGGTATCGCACCTATGTATACCAAGCTCCCCGTTATAGAAACCACTAAGCAGGTAGAGGCTTGCCGCAGAGCAGGGGCAAAGGGTGTGGCGTTCTTTGCCGCAGGCAACTGCAGAGACGAAGAATTGGAAACCCTCAAAATCGGTGTTTACCGTAAATAACCAAATTCAGGAGATATATATGAAGCCTCAGATTTTTTGGCTTGAAGATCCGGAAACAGTTGAAGTTAACAGAGAAAAAGCCCATTCCGACCATGCATTTACAATAAACGGCGTGTCTTCCTGTCAGTACCTTAACGGGGACTGGAAGTTTGCGTATACGGAAAAACCGGAAAACCGCCCCGAAGACTTTTATAAAGAGGATTTCTGCGTGGATACCTGGGCATCCGTCACCGTGCCGGGGCATATTCAGCTTCAGGGCTACGGAAAGCCTCAGTATACAAACATTGCATATCCGTGGGAGGGAAGGGAATCCCTTGTTCCTCCGCAGATACCGAAAGAGTTTAATCCCGTAGGGTCATACGTTAAGTATTTTGATTTTGAAGGCGATCCCTTCTTCAAACGAACCTACATATCCTTTCAAGGGGTGGAAACCGCCTTTTACGTTTGGCTTAACGGATATTTTGTGGGCTACAGCGAGGATAGCTTTACTCCTTCCGAATTTGATATCACTCCCTATATAAGAGAGAAAAACAACCGTCTTGCCGTGGAGGTATACCGTTTCAGCACCGCAAGCTGGCTGGAGGATCAGGACTTCTGGCGGTTTTCGGGCATATTCCGCGATGTATATCTCTATTCCGTTTCCGATACGCATTTAAGAGATATCAAGGTTTTGGCGGATTACGATTACGAAAACAAAAAAGGTGTTCTTTCTGCTTTTTCAGATATGGTTTCGGATGGGGAATACAGCGTTTTGTATACCCTTACAGACTCTGCTTCAAACCAGGTGTACGCAAGCCATACTGCTCCGCAAAACGTAATTCTGGATTCCGTTTTGCCTTGGAGCGCAGAAGAACCAAACCTTTATACCCTTACGGTAAGCATTCTGGCAAAGGATGGACAGGTTACCGAAACCTCCTTTGTTAAGGTAGGCTTCCGCACCTTTGAATTAAAAGACGGGCTTATGTGCATAAACGGAAAGCGCATTGTATTCAAGGGCGTTGACCGTCACGAATTCAACCCCCATACGGGAAGAACCGTAACCAAAGATGATATGCTTTGGGACATACGCTTTTTAAAGCAAAACAATATAAACGCTGTCCGCACCAGCCATTATCCCAACAACAGCTATTGGTACGAGCTTTGCGATGAATACGGAATTTATCTTATCGACGAAGCAAATCTGGAAACCCACGGAACGTGGGCGAATATGGACGGTTCAAAATACGCGGTTCCCGGTTCACAGCCCTATTGGAAAACTGCGGTTCTGGACAGAGCGTGTTCTATGTACGAGAGGGATAAAAACCACCCCTCCGTGCTTATCTGGTCCTGCGGCAACGAATCCCATTGCGGAGATAATATTGAGGCAATGTCGGAATTTTTCCATGAAGTTGATCCCACACGCTTGGTGCATTACGAGGGTGTGTTCGTAAACCGTAAATACGATCATATCACAGATATGGAAAGCCGTATGTACGCAAAGCCTTACGAGATAGAGGAATATCTTAAAAAGAATACGGGCAAGCCTTATATAAGCTGTGAATATATGCACGCCATGGGAAATTCCTTGGGCGGAATGAAGCATTATACAGATCTTGAAGAGAGATACCCTGCGTATCAGGGCGGATTTATATGGGATTACATAGATCAGGCGTTGTATCTTGACGGGTTTCTGGCGTACGGCGGAGATTTCGGCGACCGTGCCACCGATTACGGCTTTTGCACCAACGGCATAGTTTATGCTTCCCGCAAGCCTTCTCCCAAGGCGCAGGAAGCAAAGGCTTTGTATTCCAATATCAAATTAAACATTCAAAACGGCGTTGTTACCGTTAAAAACCAAAATCTGTTTGCAAATACGGATTATCTTGAATTTGCGCTCACTCTGGCAAAGGAAGAAAAAATCATCGCATCAAGGCGTTTTCCTCTTTCTGTCCCTGCCGGCGAAACTTTGAGCTGTCCTGCGGAACTTTCCGTTCCTGCGGAATCCGGCGAATACGTATACACCCTTTCCGCTCTGCTTAAAGATGATTGCTTGTGGGCGGAAAAAGGACACGAGATCGCCTTTGCGCAGGAGATAATTACCGTATCCGGTGAAAAGTGCCGTTCCGCTTTTGAAAAGCCGGTATTGGTAAAGGATAATTCCTGCCTCGGCGTTCACGGAAAAGGATTTTCCATGCTGTTCGATAAACGTGAAGGCGGACTGGTTTCTCTCGTGTACGATGGCGTAGAATATATAGTCCGCGCACCCAAAGTGAGCTTTTGGCGTGCCCCTACGGATAACGATAACGGTGCATCCACCCCCGTTAAGAGCGCTGTGTGGAATCTTTGCAGCCGTTATGCTTCCCATCTTCCCGCAAAGTTCACAGTAGAAGAGGGAGAGGAGTGTTACAAATTCACCTTTGTGTTTGCAACTCCTTATTTTGAATATAAGGTTATATATACCGCATATTTTGACGGAAGCTTGGGAGTGCGTGCGGAATATCCGGGTGCGGAAAATATGCCCACCCTTCCCGTGTTTGCTTTGGATATGCGGCTTAAGAAGGAGTACGGCAATTTCACCTATTACGGCTTGGGACCGGATGAAAATTATTCCGACCGTTTGTGCGGCGCCCGTCTGGGCGTGTTCAACAGCACTGCGGCGGAAAACCTTTCGGGCTATCTTAACCCTCAGGAATGCGGAAATCGCACGGGGGTAAGGTATCTTAAGGTGCATAACGGAAAAGGCAAGGGACTGTCATTCAGCAAAACCGATATTCCTTTTGAAACCAGCGTGCTTCCTTACAGTGCATATGAACTGGAGCATGCGCTTCACCTTCACGAACTTCCCGTTCCCGCATACACTTGGGTGCGTATCGCCGCAAAGCAGATGGGCGTGGGAGGCGACGATTCCTGGGGCGCTCCCGTTCACTCCGAATATCTTATCCCTTCGGATAAACCCCTTACCCTTGAATTTGCAATAAATAAACTGTAATTAAAAAACTGCCGATACTTCGAACGAAATATCGGCAGTTTTGTTTTAACGTTTTTGAAATTTAAAAAATAATATGTCTGGAGCTCCACAAATATATAAGCGTAGCCGCAGAAAGCAGAGAGTAAACGGCAATCTGACATATAGTAAAGATCCAAATAGGGGAAACTGTACCCGTTATAATAAAACAAAGCACGGGGTAAGTTACCGACCAGACAAATAATGCGCAATGAGCGATCGTCATCTTGGTAAGCCCGGATTCTTTTACGTGTCGCATTTCGTATTTTCCGAGGATGGAAAGCAAAGGGATGGGGATAAGTGTCAGTCCGTATATTAAGTCAATCGTTGGCATAAAAGGAATAAAAAGATACAACGGGAGCGTGAAACCGGTGCTTGTATCAAGATCCGTTGCATAATGCACCGAAAGTATAAGAAAGATTGCGTTTATAAAACTCATTATTATAACCAACAGGTCTGCGGCTGTCATAATATAAGGGGCAATGAGAATCCGACGGGATTTTTTTATTTCTATTATGTTTCCGCAAATAGGACATACTTCGGCATCATCGAAAACATAGTTGTTACATCTGTCGCAAATCATAATTATACTCCTTTGCTTCTGTTCATATTAATACTATAACATAATTGCTACTTTGTGTCAACTTTTTTTGTATATTTACCTTCTTAACGGAAAAAACTATATACGTAAAACTGTTTTTTGGGGGAAATGAATGGACAAGAATCAGACTAACGCAAATGCGCAGAACAGCCAAAGCAATACTTCCGCTGAATTTGTAATAAATAAGTACGGTTCATAATCAAATACATTAAGACGGCGGTCAAACAACCGCCGTCTTGATGTTTTTCAGTTATTTGCCGCAGGCCAAACTATTTTTCCGTTTATTATTGTATAACGCACTCTTGAAAAAACATCAAAGGGGTTTCCGTCATATATCACCAAGTCGCCGTCCTTGCCGGTTTTTATACTGCCCAGGCGGTGGTCAACACGGCATATCTTGGCGGCATCAATGGTTATTGCCCGCAAAGCATCGTCTTCGCTTAACCCTTCCTTTGCCGCCAATGCGGCGCAGAGGGGAAGATATTGTATACGGGATACAGGGTGGTCTGTGGTTATCGCCACGGTAACGCCCTGCTTGCGCAAAACTCCCGAAGTCTTAAAATCCAACTGGCTTACCTCTTTTTTGTTTCTGGAAGCGAGAGAGGGACCCACTATAGCGGGAAATCCGGAAGCGGCTATCTCTTTTGCCACAAGATGCCCTTCGGTACAGTGGTCCAATGTTACGGAAAGCCCGAATTCCTTTGCTATACGGATTATTGTCAGTATATCGTCTGCACGGTGAACGTGGGCTTTAAGAGGAATCTCTCCCTCAAAAAGAGGACGGTAGCATTCGTATCTGAAATCTTTTTCGCCGTTACCTTCCAAATATTTTTTTGCGTTAAAAAGTTCTTCCCGTATTACCGCGGAAGTTCCCATTCGGGTGGAGGGGGTGTTTCCGTTGGAGCCGTAGTTGTTCATGGGGTTCTCTCCCAGTGCCACCTTTATGGCGGCAGGGAACAGAACTATCATTTCGTCAATACATCTGCCCGAAGTTTTAATAAACCCAAACTGACCTCCCACGGGGTTTGCGCTTCCGGGACCTGCCAGCACTCCCGTAATACCCACCGCCAACGCATTGTGAAACGCGCTATCCATAGGGTTTATTCCGTCAATTCCCCGTATCCACGGGGTAACGGGGGTAGTGCCCTCGTTGCTTTCATCGTTTAAAGCGGTGCTTTTTTCTTCCGCAATACCCAAATGGCTGTGGGCATCTATAAACCCCGGATATACCCGCAGGTTTGTTGCA
>JAGCNA010000003.1 GCA_017646185.1 Clostridia bacterium | reverse complement strand
GATACCGAAAAGGTATATACAGACGGAGTTTATATAACATCGAGAGATACGGTGTATCTCGTTGCGGACGGAAAAGAATACTCCAGAATTCCTTCCGAAATCCGTGCCGTAATGAACGGGCTTATTTTTACCGCAGGGGGTGTATATACTCCCGAAGGCGAACTTGTTTCTGATTACGTCTTTGAGGGTATTTTCGCAGACGGATATTGCGTTACGGCTTCGGGCGCTTGTATAACCGTCCACGGAGCTTCCTTTGCGGGAACGATTCCCCAAATACACAACGGGGAAGGCACCTTCCAAGAAACCGTGGAAATCGGTTCCGATTTCGGCTTGCTGTATATAGACGGCACTCCGTTTTACAGCGGAGAATACACCCTTGGAGGAAATCACCGTCTGGAGTGTGTTATGCCGTTCGGAATAATTTATAACTTTGAATTTGACTTGATCCCCGCACTGACGGGTATTTCCGTTTCCGGCGGAGACAGAGAACTTAATCTTGGCGAAAGCAGACACATACTTGTGGAATATCTCCCTGCAGGTGCTTCTGCCATACCCGCTGAATTCATGGTTGAAGGAAACAGCGTTGTTGTTGATACAAACGGACTTATGACAGCCGTTGAAGAGGGCGTTTCCGTAATCACTGTAAAAGCGGGGGGATTATACGCATCCGTAACGGTAAACGTTGTAAAGCTCGCCCTTGATTTTACGGATGAACGTTTTGTTTACGATGAAGTTACCCGTACCCTGGGTATTCCCGCAGGAATTGACCTTAAAGAATTTACAAATACTGTTACTAACAAAGATATCCGTTTCCGTGTTTTAAATGAAGACGGCACAGTTCTGGAGGATAACGAAAATATCCGTACAGGCGATGTAATAAACTTTGTTTCGGATACGGGTGAAAGTGTGGGTAACGTTACGCTTATCGTTGTGGGTGATATGGATTGCGACGGTATGTTGACAGCTTCCGATATTCGTGTTCTTGCCCAAGGCATAGCGGGCGAAAATATCAGTCTCCACGTTTTTTATGCAGGTGATTGCGAAAAAGACGGCGTTTTGAACGATGATGATACCCGACGCCTCCTTGCGCTGCTAAACGAGTTTTCGTCAACACTGCCTTTGCCGGATAATTCCTTAAAGGTTACCGCTTCTATGCCTGCCAATCTGCATCCCGACAGTGAATTTTCCGTGGTATTGTATGTGGATGGCGGAATAGGAATTGATTCCGTTTTCGGCACCCTTGCCTTTGACAGCAATCGACTTGAACTCTTGTACGTCGCAGGCTTGGATTACGAGGTTGAGCATATTGCGGGAGAGGGCAATATAACCTTTGCCGCTTACGAAAAAAACAGTATTCCCTCCAACCGTATTATAAAATCCTTTGCCGCAGTGCGGTTTCGTGTAAAAGCTGATACGAATCTTGATGATATGGAACTCACCTTGCGGGATTGCGGCGTTACTTCCGTGGGAAGAGTTGTTACTTCAGAAACGGTTACGAAAGTTTCGGTCGTTAAAAGGCGCACCTCTGCGGATTTCTCTATAAGAATAAACAATGCGGAATACTTTGTTTTTAATCCTACCATACGCAATTATTCGGTTACCGTACCCTATGATGCGGTAAACCTTGATATTGAGTTTGATTACCCCGACGGTGGTATTATCGTGCTTTCCGATACGGTTATACCGGAAAGCGATGAGCTTACCGTAAATATCAAGTATACTTCTCCCGCAGGAGTATCCACTAATTACAAAATACAGGTTATTCGTAGGGAGCAGGAGCTGTTGAACGGCGATCCGTTCCTTGAATCCATAACCGTTTCCTGCGGAGAACTTACACCTGAATTCGTTTCCGAGCGTCTTAAATACAGATTGGTGCTGTCCTATGAAATGCCCACACCAGAGTTTTCTTTTGTTGCAAGAAACGAAAACACTACCGTTACAGTAGAAGCTCCGGATATGTTTAAGGTGGGCAGTACGGATATACTCGTTCACTGTGTTGCGCAGGACGGCACCGCCGTAACCTATACAATTACGGTGGAACGCAAAGCGAAAGTTATAACGGAACCTTCCGTAAACAGCGAACCGAACGACAATTCCGGCGCAAACGCTGTAACTGTCATCGTAATTTCGGCGGTTTCTGTTGCCGCAATAATAGCAGTAATAATTTTTGTCATATATCGAAAGGGAAAAAATAATGTCCAAAAAGACCTCTAAAAGCTCCTACATGGCGGAGCAGAGAAAAAACAAAATACTCGAACAGCAAAGAATCAAAAGCCGTAACGCATTTTTCAAAAAGGGCGGTATAGTGCTTGCGTGTATAGTGGCTGTTACGCTTTGCGCGGTATTATGCGTTCAGTTAGTGCTTAATTCAGGCGTGTTTTTAAAGAAAACGGTTATAGAGAGTGAAAACTATACCGTTACCGCAGGTATGATGAGCTATTATATTTACGAGCAGAATCATTCCTTTGCCAAATATTACGGCACCTCCTTAGCGAACATCTACAACCCCGATAAATCCTTGAAAAAGCAGGAGTATTCGGAAGGAAAAAGCTTTTTCCAATTTTTTGCGGATACGGCTTATAATAACGTGATCAACTATCTGTATTTTTGCGAATCCGCATTGGCAGAAGGCTTTGATCTTTCCGATGAAACGAAAAACGCCCTTAAAGAACGCGCTTACTCTCTTGACCCCGATGAATACGGCAGAGGACTTTCCTCCGAAGATATTTATGACGCACTCTATTTAAGCGTGCTTGCCGCCGAATATTCCTCAAATCTCTATAACAAGCTGGCTCCGAGTGCAGAGGAGATGGAAGAATACAAGGATAAAAGTCCTATATTCTGCCAGAACGTAGATTATCTTATGTACACCGTGTCTTATGCAAAGGACGATAAGGCTGCAAAAGAAAAGGCAGAAAAAGGCGCAAACGAAATCGCTCTTTCAAAAAACAAGGATGAGTTTAAAAAAGCAGTTTTGAAGTATCTTACCGACGGCAAGGTTACTTCTATTGATAAAGCTGATGCCGCAACCCAAAAGGTTGTAAACGGCGTGGAATATACCAACGCTTCTTATGCAAACGATGATGCGGGCAACTGGCTCTTTAAGAAAGCGCAGGTAGGCGAAACCAGAGTGATAGAGGACACCACCAAAAACTGCTATTACGTGTTTATGCTGACCACAGCGCCTTTTATTGATACTCAGAAAACCGTTGATGTACGCCATATTCTTGTTTCTTTCGATAGCTTCGAAAGCAAAGAACAGGCAAAAGCAGAGGCAGAGCGTATATATCAGCTTTTCAAGGACGGAAAGGGCACAGAGCAGGATTTTGCAGTACTCGCTTCCCGCTATTCCGAAGATGAAGGTTCTTTTGCCGTAGGCGGTCTGTACGAAAGAATCCGCAAAGGCGAAATGGTTGCGGAATACGATAACTGGTGCTTTGATGAATCCCGCAAGCACGGTGACACCGGTATCATCTCCACCTCCTTCGGATACCATATAATGTTCTTCTGCGAGGATAATATTTCCAACTGGCAGATAAATTACTTTAACACCGCTACGGACGAAGCCGCAAGCGAAGTGTTGGCTGAAATGCAGAAAAACCATACTATAAATGCGGATATAAACAACGTATATTCCATTCCCGAAGTGAAATAAATCATTACCTTGTAAACACAAAAACTCCCGATCTTCATCGGGAGTTTTTATATGCCATTATTTACTTAATATATAGTAACCTTATGCACCTTTACTTTGTCGGTATCCGACATAAAGGTCATTTCGTT
>JAGCNA010000311.1 GCA_017646185.1 Clostridia bacterium | reverse complement strand
TGCGGAAATGGAAAATAACGGAACATACTATACTCTCCCCGGCGGAAAACAGCGTCCCGATGAGCTTATTTTCGATACGTTAAAGCGTGAGATGGCAGAAGAAGCGGGCTATGATATCGACCCCAAGGAGATAATGTTCATCCGCGAGACATTCGATGAATACGAGGATATCCACCGTGTGGAATTCATGGTGCTTTGCGATATTAAAGAAAAATTGGAAAACAACGTATACGAATACGATGAATTTCAGGTTGGCACCACTTGGCTTAATATAGATAATATTTCCGCAGAGCCCTTGTATCCTCTGGAGATCCGTACCCTTATAAAGAATTATTATCTCGGCAAAACAAGCGACGTATATCAGGGCGTAATGAATCAGCGCTCCGTATCCTTCGGCAGCAACGAATAAATGGTTTATCCGCCGTGTATAGCGGCGGATTTTCGTTTTGAAAGGAAATTTTATGAAAAGAGTAATATTGCTTATGCTTACTTTGGCTTTAACACTTTGTTCCTGCGCTTCGGGTAACGATATTTCGGAGGGAAGCACGCAGAGTACAGACACAGACACTGTTTCAGAGGACGTGTTTACTCCCGCACCCTTGGATAACGCTATGCTGGTGGTTTACGGAGATTCCATTACCGCCTTGGGCGAATGGGGCAAAACCGTTGCCCAAAACTGCAATATGCGGTTTTTTAACGGTGCAAAAGGGGGAATTACCAGCGCAGAAGGACTTGCACGGTTTGAAACTTTCGTGGCATCCCGCAACCCCGATTACGTAACCCTTTGCTTTGGTCTGAACGACCTGCTTATGACAGCGGTCAACACACCCAAGGTAACTCCCGAACAGTTCAAGCTCAATATGAAAAGACTGGTGGAAAAAACGGTAGACGCAGGGGCGGTTCCCATACTTCTCACCACCAACAGTATAGATTACGCAAAGTTTTATTCAGCCCAAGGGCAAAGCGAATCTATGTACGGGGGCAGAGATATTCGCGAATGGGTGGATACGTATAACAAAATGACCCGTGAAGTCGCCGCAGAAACTGGATATCCTCTCATAGACCTGTTTGCGGAATGTTCAAAGCATCCCGAAACACAGGTAGTGTGCTCCGACGGAATACATTTGGGCACTCTTGGCAACCGCATTTTTGCAGAGCAGATAACCGCATATCTTTTGGAAAACTATGTTTCCGATCCGGATGCGCCCAAAGTTGATTACGATACCTCGGTGCTTCTCGCTTCCGGCGAAAAAGCGGATATCGCTCCCAAGCAAAAGAATTTGTGGTATATAGAGGGCACCACCATGACGGCGGCGGAAACCGATACTGCCATAGTGTTTAAAAATACCAACGGTCTGTGGCCGGATGCCCAGTGCGCCTTGACCAACGGAATTAAAGTTCCCGTAAAGGACGGCGTTTTAAAGGTGAAAATATCCACCGCAAACGTAAATGCAAGCATACTTTTGTATTTCGACGGCGCTTTCCCCCACGCATATGCGGAAGGGCAGTACCTTTGTATCAATCCCAAGCTTAATTGCAATACCGATTCCTATACCGGGGATATCACCGCAAACCAGAGTATAGAAATAGAAATTCCTCTTTCCTCTCTGGGCATCCCCTCAAAAAGCATACACGACGGTTACGTTATCTTTTCGGGCATAAAGCTTTACGTGGCAGGAAACGCGTATCAGCCTGTAACCGTGGAAGAAATATCCGTTTACGTAAAATAAAAAACGCAGAAAACACAAAAATAATCACGGCGGGGGTTAACCCCCGCCGTTTGTTATTGTATAAAATTTATTCTTTGTTCAAAGGATGCACCTTGAAGTATTCCTCCTGCATTTCCGCCGTACCGAAAAGGTAATCGGGGTTATAGGGGAGCATTTGCCAATAATCTTTATAATCAAACCCTATCTTCGATGCTTCGACAAAACAAGTTTCACGGTATATATCCTCGTAAATTTCCCGTGTTATACGAAAGCCCTTAACGAACTCGACGATATTTTGATCTGCATCCTCGGTGTTTGCAAGCCACTGTTCAAATGCATCCGTTCCAACGTATTCTATGAGCAAACGGTCTATGATATAATAGTCCCTCATATATCCGTTTCTGTCGGCTATTTCCGTATAATGGTCGTCTATTTCCGGTGGAGTGTATAAAGGCAGAAGGTAATCGGGATGATCCCAAGGTTTATCTGAAAAGATGGCATCAAATCGGTAAAAATCTATATTCCATAATAAAACGAAAGGCGCTTCTCCGTACGGTGCTTTGTAGTCTTCAAAAGTATACACTTCCATATATTCTTCTTTGGTAATACCGTAATATTCACAAATCATAGACATGTTGTGTCGTTTCGTGCATTCGGCTAATGGCCTGTAGTGATTATTGAAAATTTCACGCGATATCATCTCATCAATAAATTTACCGTCTATTGCATAATAGTATCGCACGTGCTTTCCGTCATAAGTATCGCCTCCGTTGCTTTCTTTAACCTCTGCATACCACTGATCAAGCTCTTCCTGACCGTACCAAACGTATGCTTCGGGCTCGCTGACTTCCGGCTCACTCGTTTCGGGTTCGCTGACATCCGGCTCACTTGTTTCGGGTTCGCTCGTTTCAGGTGCACTTGTTTCGGGTTTGCTCGTTTCGGGTGCGCTTGTGTCGGGTATACTTTCTTCCGGCAGGCTGCTTTCGGGCGTGCTCTCGGTTTCGGATATATCCGAAGCTTCAACTATAGATTCTTCAGGCGGCTCCGGTGTGTCGCACGCGGTAAAAACTAAAATAACTGCAAAAATACTCAAAACTGCAAAAAGTGTTTTTTTCATCGTGTTTTTTCTCCTTTAATTAAATTTCAAAAAACACTTTCATCCTGCGCTGCGGCAAATACCGTAAACGGTAAAGTAAGGGTAATGGCAAGGATGAAAGCTGTGGATTTTTTCGGCAAAAGTTTTCATAGTTGGAATTATCCTTTCTTTATTTAGTTTTGTCATATATATGCTACCATAATATGGGCAAAATGTCTATAAACAAATTGTGAACACCCAAAACTTTATGAAAAAGCAACAATAAAACGGGAGTTTTTTGTGAAACAAAAACAAAGATGACTG
>JAGCNA010000310.1 GCA_017646185.1 Clostridia bacterium | reverse complement strand
GATGATATCCCCTCTCAGCAAAGGCTCGCCCCCCGTTACGCAGACTCCGTCCAAAAGACCTTTACGGGTGGAAAGGAAGGAAAAGAATTTTTCCTCCGTCATTAAAATTTCCGGCTTTTCAAGCACGAGAGAGGAATTGTGGCAAAAGGGGCAGCGCAGGTTGCACCCTGCCAGAAACACCGTGCAGGCGCAATGACCGGGGTAATCCAAAAGTGTGAGCTTTTGTATGCCGTTTATATCCATCTTTGCTTCGCCTCCTTGTTAAATATATTATACTATAAGACACCTTAAAAAGCAACTTTTTGTTGACACGTTTTTTTCGTTGGTGTAAAATACCCATAACGGAGGGATATATAATATGGTAACAAAAAGAGATTTTTACGGATACGATGAATACACCCTTGAAACCGAAAGTATTGCACTTTCTGTGATCACCCTTGGCGCGGCGGTGAGAAAGATCGTTTTTAAAGGCAGAAATATTGTTTTGGGATATGACACGGCAGAGGAATATTTAACCACCACCTGCTACCCCGGCGCATTGGTGGGCAGATATGCAAACCGAATAAAAGCAGGAAAGATTAATATCAACGGCAAGGAATATTCCCTTGATAAAAACAACGGCGCAAACCATCTCCACGGTGGCTTTAACGGAAGCGACAAAAAGCGCTGGGATGTTGTAAAAGCCGATGATAACAGCGTTTTTATGGAATGCTTGCTCAAAGACGGTGAATGCGGATACCCCGGAAACCTTAAAATGGGAGTTAAATATACAGTAAAAAGCAACACCCTGCGTATAGATTTTTACGGCGTGTGCGATGAGGATACCATATACGCACCCACCACCCACACCTATTTTAACCTTGGGGGCACGCCTACCGTCCACGGCACGGTGATAACGATAAATGCAGACGAATACGTGGCGGTGGACGATGAGCTTATCCCCACGGAAGTGAAAAAAACAGAAGGAACGTTTGATTTTAAAAAGGGAAAAGCTTTGGAAGAAAACTATGACCACTGCTTTATATTGCGGGAGGGGGAAAACGCATTTTCCGCAGAGGCAGGGGGAATAAAAATAAGCTTTGATACAGACTTCCCTGCCATACAGCTCTATACCGGCGAATTTTTAAAGGACGGATTTTCAAAAAATTCAGGCTTTGCCGCCGAACCGGAATATTGCCCCGACAGCCCCAACCGCCCCGAATTCCTCTCCCCCCTGCTTAAAAAGGGAGAAGAGTTCAGTAAGTACGTGGAATATAGGTTTAACTAAAAACTATGAACTATGAACTATGAACTATGGTAGTTTTTCGCATAGCAAAAAACCGTATAATCATTTTCGAAAACTAACGTCTGTAATAACGAGAGTATCGCTGAAGCGGGCGCGATGGTAAAACGCTGTAGAAAACGTCTTTTAGGCGCGTGGAGCTGTAGTATCCTACTGCCCACCGGCTAAAAGCGTTTAGAAACGCAAAAAATAAAAGGAATTTGTGTGCAAATTCCTACCTGAAAATATGCAAAACAAAAGACGAGAGATAAACTAAATCTCTCGTCTTATTTTTGTTTGTATTTTGCGTTTCGATCTACAGTTTTTTACCGAGCGCAGTTCCTAATAGTTAAACGAATTGTTGCTTTCGGCTACGTATGCCGCCCACTCCTCATCATTATACACAAACTTCATATAGCGCATGCCACCGAAGCCGATATTCTGAACGTAGG
>JAGCNA010000309.1 GCA_017646185.1 Clostridia bacterium | reverse complement strand
GAAAACCGTATAATACGTGCTGTGGGGGATCCCGAGAAAAGATTTGCGGAAGACGCATTACGAATATTGCGCGGATTGAGATTTGCATCGGTGCTGGGATTTGAAATCGAACCCGAAACACTTGCCGCAATGGAAAGACACGCATTTGATATTAACGCCGTTTCCGCAGAGAGAATATTTACCGAATTCAAAAAAGCCGCAGAGGGAAACCACTTTACAAAAGTTTATGAAAAATATTATGATATTTTTAAGCTGTTTATTCCGTTAGCCGCTCCGGTAAAAAGCGTATTTAAAAACGCACAAGATGCTGTTAACGCTTTGCAAACCCTGAAAGCAGACAAGAAATCCGTAAAGCTTGCAAAAGATTATTTTAACTATTATAATTGCAAACCCATAGAAATGCTTAAAAACTGCGGGAAAGAAAATGCTTTGTATATTTGTGCAAAAAGAGGAATTGCGAAAGAGCTTGAAGCGGTGATTTCGGAAGGTACTCCGTATACCGTATCTATGCTTGCAATTAACGGAAATGACCTTTTGCCTTTGGTTGAAGACAAGACGAGAATACACGAAATTCTTAACACATTGTTAGATGAGGTAATGAGCAAAAAAATGCAAAACAAAAGAGAAATATTGCTTCAAAAGGTAGTTGACATACTTTAATTTTTTTGCTATAATTACTGCCGTCGCTGGTGTAGCTCAGTCGGTAGAGCAGCTGATTCGTAATCAGCAGGTCGTGTGTTCGAGTCACATTACCAGCTCCATTTATATTTAAAAATTCCGTACACTTTACGTGTGCGGAATTTTTCTTTATGTTAACATTGTTTTTTTATAAATTCTTTTACTGCGGTAAAAGCCGTATCGCTTATAACGTGCTCTATACGGCAGGCGTCTGCAGAAGCGGTATCTTTATCTACGCCCAGATGCAACAAAAAATCCGTTAACGTGCTGTGGCGGTCATATATCTTCTCTGCCGTTTCTTTACCGATTTCGGTAAGGGTAATATTCCCGTCAGGTGCGATATTAATATATCCGCCGTTTTTCAAAAGCCCCATTGCACGGGAAACGCTGGGCTTGGAATAACCAAGCTTATCGCTGACATCAACGGCGCGGACATAAGCGCTGTTTAGCGTAAGCACGTATATGGTTTCAAGATACATTTCACCGGATTCCTGTAAAAGCATAATATCGCCTCCTTTAAACATATTATAACACAGATTTATTATTTTTCAATGGTATTTTTTGCACAAAGGCTTTGATACTTATGAACAAACAGCAAATGCCTTTTTTGTGCGTATTGCTCAAAATTGATTTATAATATTTATTATTTGTTCACAGTATTGACATTTTTAAAGTTTGATGTTATTATGAGCGCAGAGTTAATAACCATTTTAGGAGGAAACAAAATGAAAAAACTCTTAAGCATTTTAATCACTTTGACCCTCGTACTTGGTCTTACCGCTGCTTTTGCTTTTGAAAGCTCTGCTGCAGGTATCGTTTCCATTTACGAAGCTGCAAAAGATCCCGTTGTTGACGGTGTTGTAGACAGCGAAGGCTACAGACTCGTTTGTAAGACCGGCGCTGATACTACAGGATACCTTAACACTTGGGAAGGCTGTACTGTTGACGATTCCATGGAGCTCTGGGCTTGCTGGAAGGGCGATTTCCTTTACATCGCTATCAAGGTTGTTTGTAACGGCGAACACGTTGCTTATATGGACAACGCAGGCGAGCACTTCATCTTCAACGCACATCATATGATGACTTGTATCTGCCCCGACGATCCTTATAAGGATTGCTACGTAGGCGATAACGAGGACGGTTCCTGGTCTTGGGGCGGTCTTTACAACAAGCAGTTCATTTATGAATGGACTATCATCAATCCTTCTCAGGCAACCGATTCCGATATCGCTGACCACTTCTGCGGTATGTCCGGACTTGAAGGCTTTGAATACAAGGTTGTTACCGAAGGCGGCTTCGACGTTTACGAACAGAAGATTCCCCTTTCCAAGATGACTACTTCCGAAGCTCCCAACGGCGTTAAAGGTCAGGTTGGCTCTCTCTTCGGTTTCGGCTTCCAGATCGGTCTTTCTGATTATGGTACCGGATATGCAACCGTAGGTCCCGATGGCGACTATAACGATTACGTTTATTATTCCGATTACTTTACCGGCGCTAAAAAGGTTGTTGGTATGGCATACTGCAAGCTGGTTTCCGATATAGCTAAGCCCGATAACGGCGGCGAAGAAAGCGCAACCGAACCCGCAGCTCCCGAAGCTATCGACACCGTTTGCGATATCTTCCCCACCCTTGACGGTCTCTGGGTAAAGACTGATGTAAACGGCGATTCTATCAACATAGAATACTCTCAGGGCAAGACCGTTGTTAACGGTAGTACTACCGGCAACTGGCCTTCCGCAAAAGCTATCTTCCCCAACACCATCTATGTTGGTGAAGGCACCTCTCTCGTATACGATCTTTCCTTTGACGTTGGTAAGACCAGCATCCGCTTTAATGGCGATATCGCTGTTCATCCTCTTATGAGCGACAACCTCGAAGCAGGCAGTAACGATCTGTTCCCCGGCGAATATTCCGGTGCTATCACTTATGAACAGCTCGTTGAACTTCTCGGTGCAAACGAAGACGGTCTTGTTGCTATTACCGATATGACCGTATTCACCGTTGACGGCGCAGAGATCACTTTCAACACCTTTAAGCTTGATCCCTCCTACGTTCCCCCCGTTGTTGAAGAATCCGAAGAACCCTCTGAAGATCCTTCCGAACCCGCTGATGAATCCGAACCCGCTGATGAATCCGCTCCCGCTACCGAATCCACTCCCGTTGTAGATGATTCTACTACCGCAGATGATTCCGAAGGCGGCAACACCGGTCTTATCATCGGTATCGTTGCAGGCGTAGTAGCTATAATTGCTATCGTAGTAGTTGTAGTTATCCTTAAAAAGAAGAAGGCATAATTAAATAATTACCCTAATTAAACGGACGGGAAATATCCCGTCCGTTACTTTTTTTGTATAAAAAAGCCCTCGATGAATTCGAGGGCTTAAATTTTTATTTACCTGCAACGGGCATTTTGGGAAGATAAATATCAGGTGAAGCGAAAACTGTGGGAGAAGTGGAAAGACCGAAATCAACCGTATCACCCAAAGCGGCAACGTCTTTAAGCAGATTAAAGAAATTACCTGCAATGGTGAAGGATTTAACGGGTTTACCCAAAGCGCCGTTTTCGATCATATAACCTGCGCTTTCTACCGAGAAATCGCCTGTAGCGGCGTTTGCACCTGCGTGCAATCCCTTGAACTCGGTAATGAAAATACCGCCGTCTGCCGTTTTAAGGAGCTCATCACGGGTATATGAACCGGGCTTGATATAAAAATTATGGAATCTTATTCCGTTGGAATGGTTGCCATTACCGGTAGTAGTCTTCCCTGCCTTCTTAGCAGAAGAAAGATTATAAAGCAAGGTGTTGAGCACGCCGTTTTCAACTACGTTCTTGGTGTAGGTTGCAACGCCCTCGCCGTCAAAAGCAGACTGAACGGAGCCGGGTCTGAAAGGATCGTCAACAATAGAAACGCAATCTGCGGCGATCACTTCCCCTTCCTTGCCCTTTAAAAGGGAAAGTCCCTTTTCTGCATTCTTAGCGG
>JAGCNA010000002.1 GCA_017646185.1 Clostridia bacterium | reverse complement strand
TAGGGGCGGATATACCTTATCTCCGTGTTGTAAGATACGAAAACGAGCCTCTTGATTACGGCGGACGGTGGGAGGTAACCTATACCTACGAGCAGCTCAGCAAGCGTCTTAAAAACTACACCGTAACGGGGCAGGTAAAAAATGTTTCCGTTGCGGAAATGGACCCATACGGAAGCTCTTATGTGTATCGGCTTAATATTACCGATACCGCCGGCAACGTAAGCGAAATAAAGTTCGGCGGAAATATTATGGACGTTATGGGCGTACGGTGCGCTAATTTCACTATCGAAAACATTCCCGACGGAATAATCATACACGGTATCGGCAACGGACACGGAGTGGGCTACAGCCAGCGCGGAGGTCACCAGATGGGCGTGGAAGGATATTCCTATGAGGATATATTGTATTTTTATTTCCCCGGCACGGTTATGTCGCCCTGCTATGATTTTTAATTCTTTAAATTTTTAACAAAGTGCAAATTAATCCCGTTTTTTATTTACATTTACAAAAAAACATTGTATAATTGTTTATACGTTACGGGAAGGAAAAAACACGTATGCCGTCAAATATCAAAAACTATAAAATTTTCGTATTTGCGTCCCTGCTTGCTTCTGTTTGTATGGCGGTGGCGCGCTTGTACGTTATTATCAACAATATAGAAATGCAATCCCTCGCTTCGTCGGACGGGTTATATTATCTTGAGGGAACCAACGCTCCCTTGGTGTTTGCCGTATTTTGCATAGTACTGGGAGCACTCTTTTTTGCAGGCTCGCTTATCTTTGCAGGCAAGCTTAAAAATAATCCCGAAAAGGATTCGGCGCTAACCATTTTCGCTTCCGCCTTGCTGGGAATGATGCTTTTAACGCAGGTCATTTATTACGTATACGAGCTTGTGTTTGAGGAAAAGACAATAAACCTTTGGTTTGGGGCGGTACTTGTGCTTTCCGTTGTTTCCGCTTTGTATTTTCTCTCCATCTCATCCCGCAGAGCAAAAGCCCGTCTTACCCGTGTGCTTCCCGTGCTTTCGGTAGCACCCGTATTGCTTACCGCCGTAAGATTACTTAACGATTTTATGGAGCGCAGCTTAACAGTAACCGCATCCTCCTACGTATACCACCTTTTGGGCTTGGTGTTCCTTATGCTGTTCTGGTGCTGTGAGGGAAGAACCACCGTGGGTTGCCGCCGCAAAAAGCTGTACGTATTTTTGGGGCTTATAACAATAATGCTTCTTTTGGTATATTGTGTTCCCGCTTTGTACCTCTCTTTGTTCTGGCCCATAAAGTTTACAAACGTAACCATCTTTTGTATGGCAGATATCGTAGCCGTATTGTATATCGCCTGCCGTTTGGTAATGCTTCCCGCATCGGAAGAGGAACCTAAACCCGTTCCCGCAGAAGAGGAATAATATTTTTAAAACCGAATATAATTGAAGCAGAAAGGGCGTTTTGTATGCGTAATTTTCTGCTTCTTTTTTTATTAACTTTTATTCTTGTGGCGCTTTTGCCCTTTTACCCGTCTGTGGGAGAAACCAAGGAGCATACCTTGCCGGATAACGAATACGTTTTAAACGTAATGCTGGGTATGGGCACGGACGTTTTGCCGGCGGAAGCGTTAAAAGCCATAGCCGTAACTTTGCGTACGTACACGGCTTTTCACGGAAAAGTACTGCCGCAGGGCAGTCTTGAGAGTATTTGCGCTTCCACCTCAGCCGAGCACGGCGAAAAGGTGTATAACGCCATGCGGGAAG
>JAGCNA010000308.1 GCA_017646185.1 Clostridia bacterium | reverse complement strand
GAATACGATGTACGTGCCTTTGTTAAACTGAGTCTGGGCAATCTGTATCACGAGCTTTGCCACCGCTATATCCACACTTCCGAGGAAAATAATATTTCGTGTCTTCCTTTTACCTATAAGTCCGTGTTTTTTATTTTACAAAATATACACTACTTGGAAAGCGGTAATTTCATAGCAACCAAGCAAGAGCTTTTGAAAGTTCTTCGCGGCACCGATAATCTGGTTCTTGATACCGCATTGTCATTATCTGACGGAAGCGAATTCGATTTCGAGAAAGCGTTTTCTTTATTATTTTCGTGGTGTAAGGAAAAACTAAACGAAGCATAATCACTTTAAAAATAACACCAAGAATCCTTGCAGCTTCTTGGTGACTAAAAGACAAAAAAAGGCGTCCCGTTTGGGACGCCTTAAAAATTTGTTTTTAATCAGATTACATTGCGGAAAGTCTTGCAAGCTGATCTTCGTACTGCTTACAAAGTTCTGCGGGAACGGTATCACCGATCTTTGCATAGAATTCCTTAACGTTTTCGAAGTCTGCGAGCCAGTAATCCTTTTCAACGGTAAGGATGTTCTTGAGCTCGTTGATATCGAACTTTCTGCCTGCTTCGATCTCGTAATCAAGACCGTCGAGGTTGATGTCTTCTGCGTTGGGAACGTAACCGATAGCGGTTTCAACAGCGTCAACCTTGCCTTCGCATCTCTTGAGGATCCACTCGAGAACGCGGAAGTTGTCGCCGAAGCCGGGCCACATAAACTTGCCTTCATCGGTAAGTCTGAACCAGTTAACGTGGAAGATCTTAGGAAGATTGGGGGTAACTTCGCCCATCTTGAGCCAGTGTGCCCAGTAATCGCCCATGTTGTAGCCGCAGAAGGGAAGCATAGCCATAGGATCTCTTCTTACTACGCCAACTGCGCCGGAAGCTGCAGCGGTAGTTTCGGAAGCCATGATATAACCAACGAAGGTACCGTGCTTCCAATCGAAGGACTGGTATACCAGAGGAGCGGTCTTTGCGCGACGGCCGCCGAAGATGATAGCGGAAAGGGGAACGCCTTCGGGATTATCAAATTCAGAAGAAATGCAGGGGCAGTTCTTTGCGGGAGCGGTGAAACGAGAGTTGGGATGAGCACCCTTCTCGGTGGATTCCGTACCGTTCCAAGGACGACCCTTCCAGTCGATAGCGTCAACGGGAGGATTCTTATCAAGACCTTCCCACCAAACGGTGTTATCAGCATTGTTAAGAACAACGTTGGTGAAGATGGTGCCGCTCATAGTAGAAGCGAGTGCGTTGGGGTTGGACTTAACGTTGGTACCGGGAGCAACGCCGAAGAAGCCGTTTTCAGGGTTGCAAGCCCAGAGTCTGCCGTCTTTGCCTACTCTGATCCAAGCGATATCGTCGCCTACGCAGGTAACCTTGTAGCCCTTGTCGGTGTAGGACTTGGGAGGAATAAGCATTGCCAAGTTGGTCTTACCGCAAGCAGAGGGGAATGCAGCTGCAACGTACTTGGTTTCTCCTTCGGGAGTTTCGATACCGAGGATGAGCATGTGTTCAGCCATCCAGCCTTCGTTTCTGCCGAGGTAGGAAGCAATTCTGAGTGCGAAGCACTTTTTGCCGAGAAGAACGTTTCCGCCGTAGCCGGAGTTGATGGACATAATGGTGTTGTCCTGAGGGAAGTGAACGATATACTTGTTGTTTTCGTCCATGTCTGCTCTTGCGTGGAGACCCTTGATAAAGTCGCCGTTTTCGCCCATAGCTTCAAGAACAGCGGTACCAACTCTGGTCATGATGATCATGTTGAGAACAACGTAGATAGAATCGGTAAGTTCGATACCGTTCTTTGCGAAATCACTGCCTACAACGCCCATGGAGTAGGGGATAACGTACATGGTTCTGCCCTTGTAAGAATTCTTGTAAAGAGCGAGAAGCTTTGCGTACATTTCGTTGGGATCCATCCAGTTGTTGGTGGGACCTGCTTCTTCCTTGGTAGGAGTGCAGATGAAGGTACGGCCTTCTACACGTGCAACGTCGTTAACTGCAGTTCTGTGGAGATAGCAACCGGGAAGCTTTTCCTGGTTAAGCTTGAACATTTCGCCGTTAGCGCAAGCTTCTGCGCGAAGTGCTTCGATCTGTTCGTCGGAACCGTCGATCATAACAACATTGTCGGGGTTGCACAGTTCGATCATTTCGTCGAGCCATGCGTTGAGTTTTGCATTTTTAGTGTAAGTGCTCATTTTGTTTGCCTCCGTTTATGTTAAAAAATATTTTATCTGAAATAAAACACAGCGTTTTATTATCTGTCTTTTCACCGCGCACGTCAGGTTTAAGCCCTGCCTCACTAATAAAATCCGCAAGCTGTTCTCTGGAAAGTCTGTCTCCGAACGCAGTACACAGAGCGTTTAAAAGGGTTTTTCTTCGTTGAGCAAAGGCGGCGCGTATTACTGCAAAAAAAGTGTTTTCATCTGCAGGTGTGATAGGGGGAATATCGTAAAGATCGAATCTTATAACAGCCGAATCAACCTTCGGCGGGGGAGAAAAGCTGCCTGCTTTTACCGGGAACAGCCTTTTTACAGATGCATAATAGTTTACAGAAGCGGTAATCGCACCGTATTCGCTGTCTCCGCATTTGCTGCACAATCTTTGCGCAACCTCTTTCTGCACCATTACGGTAATGGTACGGAAACCGTGTTTACCTTCCAAAAGCTTCATAAGGATGGGGGTAGTAATATAATATGGAAGGTTGGCGCAAACGCAAACCGGCATACCGGCAAACTGTTCTTCTATAAGTTTACCCAAGTCTATCTCAAGTATATCCTTATTTATTAAAAGAAAGTTATGGTTTTCCGCAAACTTTTCGTTAAGAATAGGGATAAGCTCTTCATCTATTTCGATGGCAACAACTTTTTTCGCAACGGAAAGGAGTTGTTTTGTAAGCACACCTAAGCCGGGCCCTATTTCAATAACACCGCATTCTGATGTAATACCGCTTTCCGCCGCTATGCGAGCGGGGATACGGTCCGAGGTAAGAAAGTTCTGCCCGTATTTTTTCTTTTTAACAAAATCGGACATAGGTTTTTCCTCCGCACATACATTCCAGATATCTGCAAGTTAATAATAGCAGATATATGTGAATTTGTCAAGAAAAATACAAAATATTGTATTGTTTTATATGACGAATTATTTTCTGTTTTTTCGGTCTGCAGAGTGCATATTGCGTAGTAATACCTCTTTTTTTCTCCAAGAGAAAGCATACTTTGAATATTCTTCGTCGTCCATGCTTTCTATCAGCTCCGGTGAAACGTTATCAAGGTATGTGTCTGTGAAATAATCTATGGGAGAATATAGCGCTTTTTCGTTCATCGGACACACATTCTGGCATATATCGCAGCCCCAGCATATACCTGCTTCGGTAATGGCTTTTTGCTCGTCTTCGGTGATTTTCTTTTTCTGCGATATTCCGGAAAGGCATTTATCGGCTTTAATTCCTTGCTCGGTAATCGCACAGCCGGGGCAGCGTTCCGCACACTTTCCGCAGTTTATACAACCTTTTATGGACATCGGTATGTTTTCGGTTTTCAAAGTTGTCAAGCATACGCCTATGAATACATAACTGCCGTATTTTTTGTTGATTAAAAGAGAGTTTTTGCCTATGACGCCTAAACCGCCGTAAGCGGCGCACAGCTTTTCGTTTACGGGAGAGTGGTCTGCAAAACAAAAGAAATCCGTACCGAATTTTTGATTTAATTCGGGAATCAGCTCGGCAAACAGCATTTTCATATACCCGTGATAATCCTTTACGCGTGCATAGGCAGAGATGCCGTATTTATCTTTTGGTGTGTTTGCGCTTTTGTACGGAACCAAAAAAACTACAATGCTGTTGATTTCTGCTTCAGGCATAAGACGAGGATTTATAACAAGCTTTTCGTCAAAAGGAATAACAGCGTATTCGGTTATATTTTTGCTTTCGAATATTTTTTTCACTATACACCTGCTGTGTTAAAAAATATGCCGCCGTTAAAAAACGGCGGCTTGAAATATCTATTAGTCAGATACGTAGGGAATGAGAGCGAGAGTTCTTGCGCGCTTAACAGCAACAGTAAGCTGTCTCTGGTGCTTTGCACAAGTACCGGTTACTCTTCTGGGAAGGATCTTGCTTCTTTCGGAAAGGTTCTTTCTGAACTTGCTAACATCCTTGTAATCAATGTTTTCTATCTTCTCTGCACAGAAAACACAAACCTTCTTCTTTCTGCGGGGACGGAAAGCCTTCTGGCTCTCTCTTGCCTCTGCAGGAGCGGCAGTGTTTGCAGGAGCGTTAACATTTACGTTATCCATGGAAAAATTCCTCCTTTTTCAGATTTCAGAACGGCAGCTCATCGTCGGCAGAAAGCTCTTCAAAGGAAGAGTCCGCACGGGGAGAGCTGTAAGAAGGTACGCTTCTTGAATAATCTCTGGAACCGTCTGTAGCAGACTTGCGTTCTACAAAGGATACTTCATCAGCGACGACTTCGGTGGCATAGCGCTTGTTATTGTCCTTATCGGTCCAGGTTCTTGTCTGAAGAGAACCGCAAACAAGCATAGGCATGCCTTTGGTAAAATAACGGGAAACAAATTCGGCGGTCTGGCGCCAGCAGACAACGTTGATAAAGTCGGTCTGAGGCTGTTCTCCGGTGCGAGTGAACTTTCTGGCCACTGCGAGGGAGAAGGTAGAGACCATAACTCCGTTAGGGGTCTGCTTCAATTCGGGATCGGCAGTAATGTTGCCGACGAGAATTACTTTGTTAAAAGACATAACTGACCTCCGATTACTGTTCGCACTTTATAATGAGCGAACGAAGAATGCCGTCTGTGATGTTGTAGATACGATCAAGCTCTGCGGGGAAATCGTGAGCGGATGTAAACTTAACAAGCACATAATAACCTTCGGTAAGATCCTCGATAGGGTAAGCAAATCTTCTTACGCCCCATTCGTTTACAGATTCGATAGCACCGTTTTCTGCTATAAGACCTGTGAACTTTTCTACGAGAGATTTTACTGCTTCTTCACCGAGAGTGTTGTTAACGATGAAGACGGTTTCGTACAGCGTTTTGTTCTGTTCCATTTTAGCACCTCCTTTTGGACTTTAAGGCCCCGAAAATTTATCGGAGCAAGGAGAAAACCGAATAGTCGATTTTCTGAAACCGAGTAATTTTATCACATTTTTTGCCGTTTGTCAACAGCTAATTACATGTTTTTCTTCAAAAGACGCTTAATTCTCTGGGTGGAATCCAAAAGGGGAGAGATAGAATCGTCATGATTGAGGGTGTTGATGATCTTTGCCATGAACTTGGAAAGGTCAACTTCAACAAACCAAGGACGCTTCTTTATGGATTCGGGAATGTAAGAGAGGTTTGTGGAGTAGATCTTGGTAAGCTTGCCTTCTTCGTAAAGCTTATCGAACTTTTCGGGTCCTTCGGTAAAGAAAGCGAAGGTAGCCGCAACGTAAGTAGCGGTAACATCTTTGGTAGAGGTCTGACGGATAACGTCAACTATAGATTCGCCGGAAGCGATCATATCGTCAACTATAAGTACCTTTTTACCGTTAAGATCGCCGCCTATGTACTCGTGCTGTACGATGGGGTTCTTGCCGTTTACGATGCGGGTATGGTCACGTCTCTTGTAGAACATACCAACGTCAACACCCAGAATGCCGGCGTGGTAAATAGCTCTGTCCATAGCGCCGGTATCGGGAGAGATAACAACCATATTGTCTTTGTCAATACTGTTGCCTTCGTTTGTTATAAACGCTTTCAGCATAGAGTAGCTTGCGTAAACGTTTTCAAAAGATGTATTGGGAATGGAATTGTAAATCGTGGGGTCGTGTGCGTCAAAGGTGATGATAGTGGAAATGCCGAGTCTTTCGAGTTCTTCCAGTGCCATAGCACAGTCGAGAGATTCACGTCCCTTTCTCTTATGCTGACGGGAGGAGTAAAGAAGGGGCATTACGAGGGTTATGCGGTTTGCTTTTCCGCCGATAGCGCTTACAACACGCTTGATGTCCTGGAAATGTTCATCGGGACCCATGTTGTGCTGCATACCGAACATATTGTAGCAGCAGCTGTAGTTGCCGACGTCAGAGAGAATATAAATATCCTTGCTGCGTACGGAATCGTTTATACGGATCTTACCTTCGCCGTTGTTAAAACGAACTTCCTCAATAGGGATGATGTAGCTTTCGGAAGAAGGATCTTCTCCGCGAAGCTGCTTGATTCTTTCGTCTACAAGTCTGCCTTGTTCTTTGCAGTTGCTGAGCACAATTAAACCGAGTTTTCTTTCAGACATATTTACAATTCCTTTCAAAAAACAATTTATAAAGGTTTTCAACATAATACAGCATTATTTTACTATATTTTTTCTCGATTGTATATAGTATTTATAAACAAAATCTTAATTTTTGATAAAAAATTTTAACACTTATCAACAATTGGTATGAAAATACGGCGTTTGGTGTTGACAAACGGTATATGTTGTGTTATTATAAATCGAATAGAACATTTGTTTGGAGGACGAAAATATGGCTACAAACGATAAAAAACTTGATAACAAACAGCAAGCGTTGGCAACTGCTCTCGCACAGATCGAAAAACAGTGCGGCAAGGGCTCTATTATGAGACTTGGCGATAATATCGGAATGGAAGTAAAAGCCGTTCCCACTGGCTCCCTCTCTCTTGATATGGCGCTCGGTATCGGCGGTGTTCCCAAGGGACGTATTATAGAGATTTACGGTCCCGAATCTTCCGGTAAGACCACGGTTGCTTTGCATATAATTTCCGAAGTACAGAAAGCAGGAGGAGAAGCAGCTTTTATAGATGCGGAGCACGCGCTTGACCCCGTATATGCAAAAGCACTCGGTGTTGATATAAATTCATTGCTTGTTTCTCAGCCCGACAACGGTGAGCAGGCTTTGGAAATAACCGAAGCTTTGGTGCGTAGCGGCGCTATCGAAGTTGTGGTTGTTGACTCTGTTGCGGCTCTTGTTCCCAAGAGCGAAATCGACGGTGATATGGGTGCCGCTCACGTCGGACTTCACGCCCGTCTTATGTCCCAGGCTTTGAGAAAGCTTTCCGGCGCAATTTCAAAATCCAACTGCATAGTTGTATTTATTAACCAGCTTCGTGAAAAGGTTGGTGTGGTATACGGAAATCCCGAAACCACTACCGGCGGACGCGCCCTTAAGTTCTACGCTTCGGTACGTATAGATATCAGAAAAGCAGAAGCTATTAAATCCGGTGCTGAAATCGTCGGTAACCACGTAAAGTGTAAGGTAGTTAAAAACAAAGTGGCTCCTCCCTTCAGAACCGCAGAATTTGATATTCTTTACGGAAAGGGAATTTCCAAAGAAAGTGAGCTTATCGAACTCGGCGTTGCTTGCGGAGTTATCGAGAAGAGCGGCAGCTGGTTCTCTTACGAGGGCAGCAAGCTTGCGCAAGGAAAAGATAACGTCCGTGATATGCTTACAGCCGATAAATCACTTGCCGCAGAGATCGAAGAAAAGATCCGTGAAAAGAATGTAAGTGCAAGATTTGATCCTTCTGCTGTAGATGGATTTGACGAAGAGGACGGCGAAGAATAATGCTTGTCATCTCCGTGCTCGAGAATAAAGAGAAGCGTGAAGTAACGGTAAAATGCTCTGGTGAGAATTATCTTATAACCCAATCCGATTATAATTCTTTGGAAATTGCGGAGGGAGATTTTCTCTCCGAAGAAAAAATCGAAGCTTTGGAATACGCTGCCCAAAAGCTTTCGTGTATCAAATCTGCTTTTTCTATGCTTTCGTATAACGATATGTCATCGGGAAAGCTTAAAAGAAAGCTTTTTCAAAAGCACGATAAGGATATTGCCGAAACGGTAATCGAAATGCTTTTGGAAAGAGGATACTTAAACGACGAAGCCTTGGCTTGCAGATATGCGGAGAGCTTTTATGCTTCCAAAAAATGGGGACCCGCCCGTATAAGAAACGAGCTGTACGCCCGCGGATTCAATTCCTCCGATATTAACAGCGCTGTAGAACAGTTTGATAATGTCGATCACAGCGAAAATATCAGAGCGTTACTGGAATCAAAATATTCAAAAGCGCAATTATCAGACAGAGATACAGCACGCAAAGCTGCGGCTTATCTTTACCGTCAGGGATACGAATCCTCTGACATATACGAAATTATAAATATGATTTATCAGGAGTAACCCAAATGCCCATTAAAGTAGGTTTTGTTTCTCTCGGATGCCCCAAAAATCTTGTTAATACCGAAAATATGCTCGCCATATTGGCTCAAAACGGTTTTGAGATAGTGGCAGAAGATGTTGAAGCGGATGTAATTGTAATAAACACCTGTGCTTTTATAGAAAGCGCAAAGAAAGAAGCTATAGATAACATTCTTGACGTAGCCTGGCTTAAGGAAAACCACACCCTTAAGGGGATCGTTGTAACCGGATGCCTGCCCGAAAGATACAGAGAAGAAATTCTTAACGAAATGCCAGAGGTGGATTGTATTCTCGGTACCGGTTCTTTCGGAAATATCTGCGAAGCTGTTAAAGCGGCTTATGAGGGAAAGAAGTATTCTTCCTTCGAGGATAAGAATACTGCTAATATAGGCGGCGAACGCGTTATTACCACTCCCGAGTATTTTGCATACCTGCAGATCGCCGAAGGCTGCGATAACCATTGTACATATTGCGTAATTCCCAGTATAAGAGGACGTTTCAGAAGCAGACCTATGTCCGATATACTTGAGGAAGCGCAGAATCTTGCAGATCTCGGTGTTAAAGAGCTGTGCCTTATCGCGCAGGATACCACCAGATACGGCGAAGATCTTTACGGTGTATATTCTTTGGATTCTCTTATTCACGAGCTTTCTCAAATAGAAGGTATCGAGTGGATCAGAGTTATGTATTGCTATCCCGACAGAATTACAGACGGGCTTATCAATGAATTTGCCACCAATCCCAAGCTGGTCAAATACATAGATATGCCTATCCAGCATATCTCCACTCCCGTTCTTAAGCGTATGAACCGCAGAGATACCGAGGAATCTATACGTAACGTTGTTAAAAAGCTGAGAGATGCCGTTCCCGGTATTTATATCAGAACTACCGTTATTACCGGATTCCCCGGCGAGACCGATGCTGATTTTGATAAGCTCCTCTCCTTTATAAAAGAAGCTCGTTTTGAACGTCTCGGCGCTTTCGTTTATTCCAGAGAAGAAGGAACCCCTGCATACAATATGCCCGATCAGGTTCCCGAAAAGCTTAAAAGACGCAGACACGATGCTATTATGCGTGAACAAAAACGCATTCACGATTCTATCAACAAAAACAGCGTAGGCAAGATCATAAGAGTAATTAACGAAGGCTACGATCAGGTTGCGGAAAGCTATTATGGACGTTCCTTCGCAGACGCCCCTGAAATAGACGGAAAAATCTATTATTCTTCTCCTCGTCGCTTGAGAGAGGGAGAGTTCGTTGACGTATTGGTAAACGAGGTTCTTGATTACGATCTTACCGGCCGTGTTGTAAAGTAAGAGGTTTGATGAATGAAGTTTAACACCCCAAACAAATTGACCATTTTCAGAATTGTACTCATACCGTTCTTTATGGTCTTTCTGCTTTATAATATTTTCGGCGGTGAAAAGGAGATATGGTGCAGGATCATTTCCGCGGCGATTTTTATAATTGCTTCGGTTACCGATTTTCTTGATGGCTACCTTGCCCGCAAAAACGGTCAGGTAACCAATTTCGGAAAATTCATGGATCCTTTAGCGGATAAATTTCTCGTTTTCGGAGCCATTATTGCAATACTCGCATCCGATTTCGCAATCTACGACGGAAGCATAATCTCCCAAGAGATATTACGCCAAGCCTTTCTTTGGTCGGGTATTGTAGTTATATTCAGAGAACTTGCTGTTACTTCTATGCGTCTTGTTGTGAATAATACTTCCGGTATAGTTGTTTCTGCAAATATGCTTGGCAAGATCAAGACCAATACACAGATTGTTTGCGTTTGCTGTGTAATACTCGAGCCTATTCTTTTACCGTTTTGCGGTAATTTGATTTCTTTTATTTCCTGTATAGTTATGACCGTATTCACGATTTGGTCAGGACTTTCATATCTTAAGGCGTATTGGCCTTATATTAAATCTGACAGTTAAAGAGGCACTCTATGAAGCTTTATAACTCACTTACAAGAACTAAAGATGAATTCCAGACTCACGTTCCCGGAAAGGTATCTATGTATACCTGCGGACCTACCGTGTATCATTTTGCCCATATCGGAAATCTTCGTTCTTATATAATGGAGGACGTGCTTGAAAAGTATCTTGCTTATTCGGGCTATGACGTTACCAGAACTATGAATATTACCGATGTCGGACACCTTACCTCTGATGGAGATACAGGCGACGATAAGATGATAAAAAGCGCACAGCGTGAGCATAAATCGGTTATGGAGATCGCACGTTTTTATACAGATGCATTCTTTTCCGATTGCGAAAAGCTTAATATCAAAAAGCCCGAATACGTTGTTCCCGCTACCGATTGCATAGCCGATTTTATTAACATGGTTGCAAAACTGCTTGAGGAAGGTTACGCATACGAAGCAGGCGGAAATGTTTATTTCGATACCTCCAAGCTTGAAAATTACTATGTGTTCAACAAGCACGATGCCGATGATCTCGAAGAAGGTGTTCGAGAGGGCGTTGGTGTTGATAGCAATAAAAAGACAAAAACAGACTTTGTTTTGTGGTTTACAAAATCCAAGTTTGAAGATCAGGAATTGAAATGGGACAGCCCTTGGGGCTACGGTTATCCCGGCTGGCATATCGAATGCTCTGCGATATCCGTAAAAACCTTAGGCGAGTATCTTGATATTCACTGCGGTGGTATTGATAATGCTTTCCCTCACCACACAAATGAGATTGCTCAAAGCGAAGCTTATTTGGGACATTCCTGGTGCAAGCACTGGTTCCACGTTCTGCATTTAAACACTGCCAACGGCAAAATGAGCAAATCCTCCGGCAAAGCTCTCACCCTTTCCTTGCTTGAAGAAAACGGATACGATCCTTTGGTATATCGCTTTTTCTGCCTGCAGTCTCATTACCGCAAAAATCTTGTTTTCTCTTGGGAAGGGCTTGATAACGCTGTTATAGCCTACAACAAATTGGTTGCAAAAATAGCGTCATTGAACCCCGTAGGCGAAGCGGACGAAAATGATTTTAACGCCGTAAAAGCGGGCTTTGTATCCGCTATGGATAACGATCTCAATACATCTTTGGCTATAACTGCCGTTTACGATGCTTTAAAAGCAAAGGTTTCCGATGCAACAAAGATTGCGCTTATTAAGGATTACGAAAAGGTTCTTTCGCTCGGCTTAATCAATGCCGTTGAAAAATACAGAGAAAATCTTAAAAAGCAGGCAGAGGCAGAGGCGGCTTCCGTAAGTGATGAGGACAGACCCATTGTTGAGCTTGTAAACAAGCGTACCGAGGCTAAAAAAGCAAAGAACTTTGCTCTTGCCGACAGTATTCGCGATCAGTTGAAGGATATGGGGATAGTTGTTGAGGATACTCCTCAAGGACCTAAGTGGAAGCGCATATGAATGTAAACGAATACAGCCCCCTTGCACTTGCTTATCTTGGCGATGCGTACTACGAGCTTTTGGTGCGTGCGCATTTGCTGGGGCAAGGGAATATGCCTACGTCCGAATTGAACAAACGGGCAAAGGAATACGTTACCGCTGTCAAGCAAAGCGGGATGGTGGATACGTTGCTTCCTCACCTGAGCGAAACCGAGCTTGCCGCATATAAAAGGGGCAGAAACGCTCATTCCGCACATACACCCAAAAGTGCGGCTGCCGTCCAGTACAGACGCGCAACGGGACTTGAGAGTTTGTTTGGATATCTCTATGTTAAAGGAGATACCGAGCGTGCGTTATCTCTGTTCAAATTGCTGGTTATAGGAGGAAATGAAAATGTTTGACCTCACTGAAAACGAAAGAAATGTCTATGAGTTTATACAGGAAAAAATTGCGTACGATGGATACGCTCCTTCCGTTCGTGATATTGCTGCGGCTTTAGGCATTCGCTCTACTTCCACTGTACACGCTTATATGCGACGTTTGTAAGAGAAGGGGTATATCCAGAAAGAGCAGGGAAAAAGCCGTGCTGTCAAAATAGAACGCAAGGGAGAGCCGGATAAAATGCTTCGCGTTCCCATTTTGGGAAAAGTAGCCGCCGGAGTACCGATTACCGCCATACAAACTTGCGAAGGATACGTGGATTATCCTGCGAGTATGGCGCGAGGTAACGGTAATTTGTTTGCTCTTCGCGTTGAAGGTGAGAGTATGATAAACGCCGGTATACTTGACGGTGACATAGTTGTTGTTGAAAACCGCCGCTATGCTGAAAACGGTGAGATAGTTGTGGCGTTGCTCGACGATGAGGCTACGGTGAAGCGCTTTTTCCGTGAAAAAAACAGCGTAAGACTCCAACCGGAGAATCCCAAAATGAAGCCTATATACACAACCGATGTGGTGGTTTTGGGCGTAGTAATTGCAAATTTCAGATTTTATTAATTTTGTTATTGACAAACGCCCGATAATGTGGTATTCTTATCGGGCGGTCTGAATGATCCATTAGCTCAGCCGGTAGAGCACATGACTTTTAATCATGGTGTCCGGAGTTCGATTCTCCGATGGATCACCACACAGGTGCCGAACGGTGTTCGGCACCTGCTTTTTTTATCTTATCCCCTGAAGATCCGTGGGGATATGGGCTGATTTGTTTGGGTGTTAAAAATGTATTCGAAAAAAGCAAAAATTACACAAGCGGTATTTGAAGCATCGTTACCCGTATGCTTTACGTTAGTTTCTTCCTTTGATCTGGATATAAACGTTGTGTATCTTTTTGCTCTTTTTATATTGTTTTACTGTGTTCCTTTCTTTTGCACTTCTTATAAGCTCAGCCGCGGAGCGGATGTCTCTGTGAAATCTTGCATTGTTCACGATCTGCTGTTTGTTTTTTTGCCGTTTTTCGTTTCGGCAATACTTACAGACATAATCGTTTCTGTTTGTTCCGGAGGACAGAGCTGGTCAGGAATGGCATCTTTGATTTTTGTTATTGCTTCTGTTATAATCACCTTGGTGTTTTGGTTAAAATATTTATTGGATAAAAAATTTAATAACCGCCCTTAGCTCAGCCCGGATAGAGTACCGGATTCCGATTCCGATGGTCGAGGGTTCGAATCCCCCAGGGCGGGCCAAAAAAGCCATTTGCTTTCGCAAATGGCTTTTTTCATCAAGCTCCTTTTTTATAAAGCATTGCTTTTATTTTTTGTTCGTGTTATAATCTGCGTGAGGTGGTTATTTATGGAAAAGATCTGGACAGAAATGTATGAAGCCGCAAAGGCTGTGCTTAATGAACGCAGAATATCCGAATATGTAACCTGTGGGGAAGTAGCTGCTGCAATATGCTCAAAAACCGGCAGAATATATACGGGCGTGTGTGTAGATACCTGTTCAACACTGGGTATCTGTGCAGAACGAAATGCCATCTTTAACATGATTACCAACGGCGAACAGGAAATTGACAAGGTGCTTTGTATCCTTCCCGATGGATCCAACGGAGCGCCCTGCGGTGCATGCCGTGAGCTTATGGTTCAGTTGATGGCAGGGAAGTATCACGATATAGAAATAATGCTTGATTATTCCGCTTGCCGAATAGTGAAACTTGGCGAAATAACTCCCGAGTGGTGGATTAAATAAAGTGAGGGTATAACAGTATGATTAGTTTTAAATGTATCTCTGCATTGGAAAAGTGCTTTTGGGATGAGGATATAACCCAAAAGAAAGAATATCTTAACGCAAGTGTGCTTAAAAACGATAAGCTGTCTTTTCAGATATGCTTTGCTTCGGATGAAGAGATTCCCGGCGGTAAATTAGTTTGCAACGCAGAAGTTAAATCAGAAATATCTGATTACGTGCGGCTTTCTTCGGTTCATCACGTTCCCTCTTTGATGCCTGTATTCAGAGAATGGAACGATGATAACTATCTCCGAAAGGAACCCGGCTTATATCCCGATTTGCTTATTCCTTTATCTGACAATCCTAATATTTACGTTGCTTCCAAGCAGTTGAATTCACTTTGGGTGGATATTGACGTTCCCTCCGATGCAGTCAGCGGCGAATACGATGTCATCGTTATATTCAAAAAGACAGACGGGGAAGAGGTTGGGACCTGTACGTTTACCGTTAAAATTTGTAATGCGGTTTTGCCCAAGCAAAAGCTTGTCTTTACCCAATGGTTCCACAGTGATTGCCTTGCCAATTATTATAATGTAGAAGTATTCTCGGACAGATACTGGGAAATTGTAAGAAACTTTATTCGCACGGCTGTTGAAAACGGCATCAACATGATGCTTACGCCCGTATTTACTCCGGCTTTGGATACTGCGGTAGGACACGAGCGTTTGACGGTTCAGCTTGTTCAAATTAAAAAAGAAAACGGAAAATATTGTTTTGATTTTTCTTTGCTTGAAAAATGGATAGAGATGTGCTTAAGCGAAGGAATTGAATATTTTGAAATAGCCCACTTTTTCACTCAGTGGGGTGCCGCCCATGCACCTAAGATCGTTGCCGAAGTTGACGGAGAAACTAAAAAGATATTCGGTTGGGAAACTGATGCATGCTGTGACGAATATGTTGACTTCTTGAACCAATTTATCAAAGAGTTGCGTGATTTTCTGTCCTCAAAAAATATTGAAGATAAGTGCGTTTTTCATATTTCCGACGAACCGTCTGCAGCACAGCTTGAAAGCTATAAAAACGCAAAAAATGCAGTTGCTGAAGCGCTTTGCGGGTGTAAGATAATTGATGCGCTTTCCAACTACGAGTTTTATTCTTCCGGTATCGTTGATAATCCCGTAGTTGCAACAGATCATATTCAGCCGTTTATTGATAACAACGTAGAAAACTTATGGGCATATTATTGCTGTGGTGAATGTGTAAACGTATCCAACAGATTTTTGTCAATGCCTTCTGCCCGTAACAGAATTATAGGTTTTCAGATGTTCAGATACAATATAAAGGGTTTTTTGCACTGGGGTTATAATTTTTATAACAACCAGTATTCAATCGCGCCAATTGACCCGTATCGCACCACAGACGGTGAATTCTTTGCGCCCTCCGGCGACACCTTCAGTGTTTATCCCGCACCGAACGGAAAGGCTTATGAAACAATACACTTATGTGTGTTCACTCAAGCTTTGCGTGATATGCGCGCACTTGAAGCTCTTGCCGAAAAGATAGGTAGAGATGCGGTTAACCAAATGATAGATATAAAAGCGGGATATCTTTTGACCTTCAGCGAATATCCTAAAAATGATGAATTTATTTTGGAACTGCGCGAACAAATTAATAATTTGTTATAATCAAAAAATCTCTTGGTTTGAAGCCAAGAGATTTTTTTGTCGGGTTGATAGGTAAATATTTAATTTGTTTTGAAAGGGGAAAGCAATGTATCTATAATCTCATCCTTCATATCGCTGTCATATAAGGCAATACGGGATTTATTATCCCATATAACGGAAATTGTTAAAGATAGCACTGTATTTCCGTCTTCTTCAAGTGCGTTAAATTCCCAACCGTAGTTGTCGCAAATTACATTTATCAGCAAAAGATTCAAGTATTGCGCTCCGTATTCGCACAACATATCCAATTTTTCTTTGTCTTTATATACGTCGGCAAGATTTGCGGCAAATCCCGTACCCGAACAGCTCATTTTTATCACTGTGTCGGTTTCCAGCATCTCTCTTTCCAAAGAAATCTCTTTAATCTCTGGTGTAAAGGAAATAAGGCAAACTGCCATAGCAGATAACGCCATATATAAATCGTGTACGTTAATATCTGCGAAGATGGTTATTGAATCTGAAACGTAATTCACATTTATGCCTGCCAAAGCACAGGTCGCTTGTTTGGCAAACATAGCCAAAGGGGCGGACGTTTCTCTTCGCTCATTTCCTTCAATATACAAGCCTTCAAATATTCCTGCCAATCTATCCATTCGCTTTCTCGTGATGAGTGGATGTGGTTCTGCAGAATCCGGCAGGGAAGATGCAACGGAGGAATAATTGGAGTAACGAACATCAAACAGCTCTCTTATACGTTTGTGTGCCGCAGCGTTAAATCTGCTTATTCTGAAAATAAAGCAATCGTCTTTTCTTTTACAAAATCCGTTTGTAGGCTCGTCCAGAAAAAACGTGAGATACATATATTCACCCGGCTTTAAACGCTTAAGACGGCTGAATTCTTGTTTGGAAAGATAATATCTTATGGACGAACCTTTTCTGATAGGAAACATCAGGCTATCTGTAGCTTTATTCTTCCAAACGATTTTCAAATCATTATCAGTAATAACGGAAGGTGTATCCAGATTTGTAAAGTACGGTGAATATTTTTCGGGGATCTGCATAATAGTCTGCCTGTCCTCCATATGAAATAAAAGTTAAGCGGCTCCATGCGGAGCCGCTATGTATTGTTTAGTGAGTGATAACTCTTTCGGTGTCCTTATCAAAGAAGTGGATGTGAGTAGTATCGATAGCAACTTTGATGGTATCGCCGGGTTTAGCCTGAGAACGGCTGGAAACACGAGAGATAACATTGGTTTCTTCACCGATCTTGAGGTAGAGATAAATTTCAGCGCCCATAAGTTCGGTAAATTCAACGTAAGCGTCGATAATAGAATCAGAGAACTTTTCAAGGAAGATGGGTTCGTCGTGGATAAGCTCGGGACGAAGAGCGGCAATAACTTCCTTGCCAACGTATTCCTGAAGTGCGGGAACGCTTGCCTTATCTT
>JAGCNA010000307.1 GCA_017646185.1 Clostridia bacterium | reverse complement strand
TTATCCGACACTTCATTATCAGAATGGCGGTCTTGATATAACAGACGATTGTATGACCACTACTGTCAAGAACCTGTTTGTTGCAGGTGAGGCTGTTGGCGGTATCCACGGCAAGAACCGTCTTATGGGTAACTCTCTGCTTGATATTATCGTATTCGGCAGAATTGCAGGTAAGAGCGCAGGCGAAACCTGCAAGAACGTAACTGTTGGCAAGCTTACTCTTGATCATATCAACGCTTTTGAAAAAGAGATCGCAGATGCCGGCATCGAAACCGATGCAGTATCTCCCAAGCTTCTCCCCGATTACACAAGAAATGTAAATGCTTAAAGGAGACATATAAAAATGAATCTTTTTGGCGGTGTAATCCCTATTACGGGAATTACGTTTTTCATGTTTATAATTTTTGCCATCATAGCTGTCGGTTTTATGATCGGCAGAATTACCATCAAAGGTATTTCACTCGGCGATGCGGGCGTATTTATTATCGCTTTGGTAGTAGGTTGTCTTTTTTACGGTCAGATAAGCAACCAGCTTTCCGTTACCGTAACAACAGATTACCCCACGGAGCATGCTGAATTCGTGGAATACTATGAAAAGCATGCAGATAAAGAGCTCACCGAAGACGAGCTCGCTTCCGTTACCTTAAAAGAAGACAAGAGCAATGCAAAAGACGTTCAAAAGGCACAGATCGCGCTTCTCAAAAACGCAGGTATCAACGTGCAGAAAAAGATCAACTATGCCGACAAGGCGTTGAAGATCGTTGAAAGTCTCGGACTCATTCTCTTCGTTTCCTCGGTCGGCTTTATCGCTGGCCCGAAATTCTTCGGAAACATGAAGAAAAACTTCAAATCCTACGTTTTGCTCGGTCTTGTTGTTATTATCGCAGGCGGTCTTTCCGCAGTTGCGTGCATTATGTTCGGCAGATTTACCGGTGTTGCAAACAACAACGATGAGCTTACCGCAATGGTTGTAGGTTTGCTTTCAGGTTCTTTGACCTCTACCCCCGCTTTCTCCGCTGCTAAATCCACCGTTGACGCGGTTTACGAAAGTGCAGTTTCCGTCGGTCACGGTATCGCTTATATTTTCGGCGTTATCGGCGTAGTACTTTTTGTACAGATCATCCCCAAGATCATGAAGGCAGATATGGCTGAGGAAAGAGCAAAGCTTACCGTGGTTGAAGACGGCAAGGCAAAGAAAAAGTTTGATGGAAAGCTTTTTGAGCTTGACGGACACGGCTTTGCAGTATTTTCTTTGGCGGCTATTGTCGGCATATTCGTAGGTATGATCAAAATACCCCTTTCCGGAAACGGACTTTCCGGAACCTGCTTCTCCCTGACCACCACAGGCGGCTGTCTTATGGTAGCGCTTCTTTTCGGTCATTTCGGCAGATGCGGTAAGATAAATCTTATGCCCAAGGAAAGCACCTTGAAGATCTTTAAAGAGCTTGGACTTTTGCTCTTCCTCACCGGTGCAGGTATTTCCGGCGGCGACGGATTCTTCGAAATGTTTGACGTACAGTACTTCTTCTACGGCGTATTTATGACTGTAATTCCCATGATTGCAGGCTTCCTCTTTGCAAAATATGTGCTCAAGCTCAGCCTGCTTAACAATCTGGGTTCGCTTACCGGAGGTATGACTTCTACCCCCGCTTTGGGTACTCTCATCGGCACCGCAGGAACCGATGACGTAGCCTCCGCTTATGCGGCAACGTATCCCGTAGCACTTATTGCTGTAGTACTCGTTTCACAGTTCCTTATCATTCTTTTCTAAAATGATACGTATAATGTCCCAAGAATCATATTGGTTCTTGGGACGTTTTTTGTGGTAATCTTAATTACAGTTGACAAAAACGTGTATTTGTGGTAAAAATAAGTATGAGTATTTATTTATTTGAGAGGTGAAAGCGTTATGAATATCGGTTTGGTTTTATCCGGCGGAATGTCAAAGGGCGCATATCAGTTGGGTGCACTCCGTGCTATACGTGAATTTATTGACCCGAAGGAAATAAAGTTTATAAGCGCGGCTTCTATCGGCGCACTTAATGCATACGCATATTCTTCCGATAATCTTGA
>JAGCNA010000306.1 GCA_017646185.1 Clostridia bacterium | reverse complement strand
TTATCGTAAAAGGTGCTTTTGACGTAATGGCATCCCGTTGCGTTTCCGGCAATATTGACGAAGCAAAACGGTTTACAGAACTGCTCAGCGCAGACGCTTTGCGTGTTTTGGCGGTGGGATATAAGGTTGTAGACCAGCTTCCTTCGGAAATAACCCCCGAAACCTTGGAAAACGGGCTCACCTTTATGGGTATTCTGGGTATGATCGACCCGCCCCGTCCCGAAGCAAAAGCGGCGGTTGCAACCTGTCTGCGTGCAGGCATACGCCCCGTTATGATCACCGGTGACCATATTATCACCGCATCTGCCATAGCAAGAGAATTGGGCATACTCCGTCCCGGTCAGCGTGCTATTACCGGCACCGAGCTGGACGAAATGACCGAAGCACAGCTTGACGCATGCGTAGAGGATATTTCCGTTTACGCCCGCGTTTCCCCCGAAAACAAGATACGTATCGTAAAAGCATGGCAAAAGAAGGGCCACGTTGTTTCCATGACAGGTGACGGCGTAAACGACGCTCCCGCACTCAAAGCCGCCGATATCGGCTGTGCTATGGGTATTACGGGTACGGACGTTGCAAAGGGCGCATCCGATATGACCCTTTCCGACGATAACTTTGCCACTATTGTTGACGCAGTAAAAGAGGGCAGAGGCATATACACCAACATCAAAAAGGTTGTGGGCTTCCTTTTGGGCACCAACTTCGGCGAAGTTGTGGCGGTATTCACCGCAATGCTTATCTGGCACAAATCCCCCTTTATGTCTATGCAGCTCCTCTGGATAAACCTTATCACAGACGGACTTCCCGCTATCGCTCTGGGTATGGAGCCTACTGAAAAGGATATTATGGACGTTCCCCCCAGACCCAAAAACGAAGGTCTGTTTGCCCACGGCTACGGTGTGCGTATCGTGCTTCAGGGTGTAATGTTCGGTATTCTCGCTTTGGTTGCATACGGTCTCGGCAACTATTTTGCAGGCGAAGAAGCAGGCCAGACAATGGCGTTTATCGTTCTTGCATTCTCCCAGATCGTTCAGGCATATAATATGCGATCCGACAGATCTCTGTTCCGCATCGGCTTCTTCGGCAACAAAAAGCTTAATCAAGCGGCGGCTATCGCTATCGTTTTAATGGCAATAGTTCTGTTCACCCCCGTTTCCGTTGCGTTCAGCCTCATTATCCTTCCTTGGAATCTGTATGCGATTGCATTCGGTCTTATTCTCGTACCTCTCGTGGTAATGGAATTTGTAAAGGCTCTGGGACTTTTAAAAAATCACAAATAGAAAGCACCCCAAGAAAGGTTTTTAGATTTGTATTTCGCAACAGACAAAGCTACGATATTAAAAACGCTTTCTCGGGGACCCCGAAAATAACAACAAAGGCTCTGCACGTCGCAGAGCCTTTTTTGTCGGGGTCCCCGAGAAGCCGTTAGGCTTCTTGGGGTGATTGTCGGTTTTTCTTTACCCACACCGGCAGTCTAAAAAAATATAGTATAATTATAATGGTGATGCGTTGAAATTCCGTGTTACCATAGGTATAATAAAGATATGGAAGAGGTGTGGCAAAAATGAAACTTGCAGATAATATAAAACGTTTAAGAAAAGAGAGAGGGATCACTCAGGAGAAGCTCGCCGAGGCGTTGGGAGTTACCGTGGGCGCGGCATACAAATGGGAAAACGGAAAAAGCGTGCCCGAGCTGAATATGCTGCTGGGTATGGCTGAGCTGTTTCAAGTATCTTTAGATGTGCTTGTGGGATATGAGGTAAGCATTGGTGGAGCAAAAGAGGCAGAAAAAAGGATATATGCCCTTCAATGCGATAAAAAATACGAGCATGCAGTCGCAGAAGCGGAAACCGCGCTTTTACGTTATCCCAATAATTTTCAGGTGGTTTACCGCGCAGGTGAATTATATGCAATGGCGGGTATAGAGAAAAACAAAAAATATCTGTACCGCAGTATCGAGCTTTTTGAAAAATCCGTTTCTCTTTTGGCGCAGAACACAGATCAGGATATAAGTGAAGCGTCCATCCGCAATACCCAAGCCCAATGCTATATATCGTTGGGCAAAAAGGACAAAGGACTGGAAATACTGAAAAAATGTAACGTCTGCGGTGTAAACGATGCAGTTATTGCTATGGCTTGTTCGGAAAAAGAGGATTTTGACCTCGCAGAGGTGGAAGCTTATATTGATAAGGCACTGCGCGGTATTATCAACAATACTGTCCGCACAATGACAGCATACGGGAATTATTACGAGAAAAAAGAGAATCCTTTGGCGGCAATGGACGCTTTTTTGTGGCTTGCCCACGCCTATGAAGAATTGAAAATACAAAGGGATGAGGTTTGTTATCTGGATAGGGTCATAGCCCTCTGTTACGCAGCTTGTGCTACGCTTTCGGCAAAAGCGGGAATGTGGGAAGACGTCCGTTCCTACCTTCGCAGGGCGTACGAGCTTGCGACCGCCTTTGATAATACGCCCACATATAATTTGGATAACGTTAAATTTTTATCCGATCACTCCGAGAATATCATCGGGTACGATGATTTGGGCGAATCGGTTATGAAGACAGCAGAAGATATCCTTACGCAAGACAATTCCCTTGCCGTTGTATACGAGATGTGGCAGGAGATCAAAGGAGAAAAAATATGAATAAAACTAATATACGCCCTTTCGTAAAGCAATTTTATAAAGGGAACAAGGGCTTGCTTGCTCTTATACTGTCTTCGTCCTTGTTAAATACCGCCTTAAATCTTGCCGTAGCGTGGCTTTTACAGCAGATAACCGATATCGTAAGCGGCACCAACACCGGTTTTACAGTTACACAGATAACCCTTATCACCATTTGTCTCGCGTTGGCACTGGCCTTTTTGTATTTTGTAATATATCATTCTAAGCCAAAGCTTATTTCCCGCGGTATTGCCCGTTATAAAGAGTATGTGTTTGGAATTCTTGCCGAAAAAAAGATATCCGCTTTTTCAAAGGAAAGCTCTTCTGTTTACATATCCGCCCTTACAAACGATATCGCGGCGATAGAGAAGGGGTATCTTTCAAATATCTTTCTAGTTGCCGAATGTGTGCCCACCCTTATCGGCTCGATCATAATGATGATATGGTACAGTCCTCTGCTCACTCTCGTTGCCATCCTGCTTTCCCTTTTGCCCGTTGCTTGCGCGGTGCTTACGGGGGGACGGGCGGAGCAGGCTGAAAAAACCGTTTCGGATACAAATGGGCAGTATACCGCGTCCTTAAAGGATTTCATAAGCGGATTTACGGTAGTCAAATCCTTTAAAGCGGAAAAGCAGATGTGCCTTTTGTTTACCGAAAACGTAAAAGCTCTCGCATCCGCAAAATGCAAAAAGGATAAAATAATGGTTTTGGTGGAAATGTTCGGCGCGATCGCAGGCTTCGTTGCACAGCTTGGCGTGTTTCTGGCGGGGGCATATCTTGCCCTTTCCGGGGAAAGTGTTACCGCGGGCACGGTTATAGTGTTCGTTCAGATGATGAACTATGTCATACAGCCCGTTTCGGTAATTCCCACCTGCATTGCAGAATATAAATCTGCCCGCGGTTTGGTGGAAAAAATTGCGGTTTCCCTTGCGGAAAACAGACCGGACCAAGGAAAAACGGCAGTTAAAGCGCTTAAAGCGGGTATAATCCTTAAAGACCTTTCCTTCGGTTACGATGAGGAAAAAACTGTGCTGAAGGATATCAACGTTATCTTTGAAACAGGTAAAAAATACGCCGTAGTTGGGGCGTCGGGAAGCGGAAAGTCCACCTTGCTCAACCTACTGATGGCATCCTACCACAATTACGAGGGTGAAATTTATTACGATGATACCGAGTTAAAAAGTATAAACAGCGGCGATCTTTACGATCTGCAAAGCATTATTCAGCAAAACGTGTTCGTTTTTAATGCGTCCTTGCGGGATAACGTAACAATGTTCGGGGACTTTTTGGAAGCGGAGGTGGATAATGCCATACAACTGTCCGGATTGAGCCCGCTTGTGCAGGAAAAGGGAAAGAATTATATCTGCGGCGAAAACGGATGCTTCCTTTCGGGCGGAGAAAAGCAAAGGATTTCCATTGCCCGCAGTCTGCTAAAAAGATCAAGCGTGCTTTTGGTTGACGAAGCCACCGCTTCTCTTGATGCGGAAACTGCGTATCAGGTGTCCACGTCCATTCTGGGGCTTAAAGGAATCACCTGCATAATCGTTACTCATACTCTCGATCAATCGCTGTTAAAGCAGTACGACGGTATTATCACCCTTAAAAACGGAAGTATCGTGGAAAAAGGTACCTTTGATGAGCTTATCGCCCAAAAAGGATATTTTTATTCTCTGTATACGGTTTCTCAATAGGCATATGAAAAGGCTCTGCTTGTGCAGAGCCTTTCAAATTACTTATTAAGCGTTTCAAATATCTTTTCCCAGACCTTTTTATCCTGCTCGGTAATTTTATCCCAGTCAAAAGAATTTTTAAAGTTTTCTTTTTGTTCTGCTGTTTGCAGAGCATCGTTTTCTGTTGCCCGTCTTTTTGCATCTGCAAATTCGCCCAAAAGCTTAACTGCTTCCTGCGTGTAATTGGGGTTGTGTCCCTTGCTTTCTTCCAAAAGAAATTCTATGTTTTCTTTTTCCGCAAGGGCGTTTTTAAGAGCATCAAAGTGTATTTCCTTTTTCACCAAAGCGTCGTCCGAGGAATACACAAGCAAAACCTTTGCATCTGTTTTTGAAAGGGTGTTTATTCCGTTAAAGTGCACGTAATCGGGGTTAGCTTGCTGCTCAACACCCAAAATACACTTTCTGTACCCTTTAAGAAGACCGGAAAAGTTTTGTTTAACCATTTCCTCCACAGAAATAAAACCGCTTATCACAACTATATGGGTAATATCGGGATGCAAAGCCGCAATATTCATAGTAGAAAAACCGCCCCAACTATGACCGATCACGGAAATATCCGCCGTATTCACGCTTTCGTCCTTTTTCAAAGCGGTCAAGCAATCGTCAAGATCGTGAAGTGATTGTGCAAAGCCGTTTGTGTTTGCTCCCTCGGATTCCATACAGCCGGTGTGGTCATAGGAAAACACCTTGTAACCCCGTCTGCACAGCATTTCTATTTCCTTCATATAAGAGCGGTGACCGCCGCCGAAACCGTGGTCGAAGATTATAAGTCTGTCTTCATTCGGGTTTTCGTATGAATAAAAATACCCTTTAAGGGTGTTTCCCGTAGAAGAAACAAAGGTGTAAGGCTGTGCGGATAACCCTTTAAAATTCTTATGGGAAAAATAAAATGTGCTTCCGTCATCATCGCATCTGCGGTAAAGGGTGGAACGGAATACTTTTTCTATCTGTTTTTCAAAAATCATTATATTTACTTCCTTTTAATGGGGTAGACCCATTATAC
>JAGCNA010000305.1 GCA_017646185.1 Clostridia bacterium | reverse complement strand
GACGGTAAAATCTGCCGACGAACTGTTGGATTAAAAACATATCGGCTATCGTCCTTCTCACCCGCACATATTGCGCATACTCCGCCAACGGCGGGAAAAAGGAGATAAGTAACCATGTCAGACGTTAAAGCTGCCCACGGCTACTGCTCGAACAACAGAGAGAACCTTAAAAATGGCACAAAATGCGGTTGTTTTTACTGCACTCAAATATACTCCGCGGAAGAAATAACAGATTTTACCGACAATGGAAAAACCGCCTTGTGCCCTTATTGCGGAGTTGATGCCGTGATAGGTGAAAGCTCGGGATTTTCCATAACAAAAGAATTTTTGAATAAAATGAAAGAATATTGGTTTTAAAAAGAGGAACACAAAATGCAATCTCTTAAATATTTATACCGTATAGGAAGCGGTCCTTCCTCTTCCCACACTATGGGACCCATATCGGCGGCGAAGCGGTTTATAAAAGAAAACCCGGATGCGGACGAATACAAGGTGGTTTTGTTCGGTTCCCTTGCAAAAACGGGAGCAGGACACATGACAGACACCGCACTAATGCGTGTTTTTGAAGGAAGAAAGCTTACCATTGAATTCGATAAAGATACCCCCACCGATTACCACCCCAACACCATGGATTTTTATGCTGTGAAGGGCGGAAAAACCCAAAAAACACGTTTTTACAGCATTGGCGGCGGTGAGATAATCGCAGAGGGAGAAAGCGCAAGCGAGCACTCCGAGGTGTATTCCCTTAATTCCTTTACCGATATTTCCGCATACTGCCGTGAAAAGGAAATACGGCTGTGGCAATACGTGGAAGAGCAGGAAGGCGCCGAAATATGGGATTACCTGCAGGACGTATGGACAGTAATGCAGGATGCGATCAAGCGGGGCATTCAAGCCGAGGGCACTCTCCACGGCGGTTTGGGGTTACAGAGAAAAGCGCGATACCTGTTCCGCCAAAAGCATATTGACGAAAGCGAAGAAACCAAGACGAACCGACTCATTTGCGCATACGCTTATGCGGTAAGCGAGGAAAACGCCGACGGCGGACTGATCGTCACCGCCCCCACCTGCGGTGCCTGCGGAGTTTTGCCTGCGGTGCTTAAATACCTGCAGGCAAAGCGCAACTTTACGGACACGCAAATACTCCGAGGTCTGGCGGCGGCAAGCGTTGTGGGAAATTTAATAAAAACCAACGCTTCCATAAGCGGTGCGGAATGCGGATGCCAAGCGGAAATAGGCACAGCCTGCGCTATGGCGGCTGCCGCGGCGGCAGAGCTTTACGAACTGGATCTTGACCAGATAGAATACGCGGCGGAAATGTCTATTGAGCATCATCTTGGGCTTACCTGCGACCCTATCGGCGGTCTTGTGCAGATTCCCTGCATCGAGCGAAATGCCATTGCGGCGATGCGTGCACTTAACGCAGTTAATCTGGCAGATTTTCTTGCGGATTCAAGAATGATAAGCTTTGATATGATAGTGGACACCATGTACGAAACAGGAAAAGACCTTAAGGTTATATACCGTGAAACCGCCGAGGGCGGAATGGCAAAGAAATTTTTGACAGAGTAAAAAACAAAGGAGTTTGCCTTGAACATATTATTTATCGGAAACAGCTACACATACGTGCACAACGTGCCCGGGCTTTTTGAAAAGCTGGCAAAAGAAAACGAAAAAAATATCACCGTGGATTCGGTTACCAAGGGCGCAAGAAAGCTGTATGAAAATCTTGACCCTGACGACGAAAAGCACGGCGAGATAATATCTTTAACCGCCCAAAAGGAATACGACGTGCTTATTCTGCAGGAGCAAAGCTACCTTGGGATAACCGATTACCAAAGCTTTGAAAAAGGAGTTTTGGGTTTAAACAAGCTGGTTTCCCCCAAAAAGACGGTGCTTTACGCCACTTGGGGCAGAAAAGAAGGCTGCCCGTTGCTTCAAACCCTTGGGCTTAACTCGGAAGAAATGTTTTTGGCGCTGGAAAAGGCATACTTGCAAGCCGCAAAGACAATTCAAGCAGAGATTTCTCCCGTAGGAAGATGCTTTAACGCTATAACCAAGCAGTACGATGATATAGACCTTTACAGCCCCGACCTTTCACATCAATCCTATATCGGAAGCTGTGTGGCGGCTGTGTGCCATTACAAGACCGTTTTCGGCGAAATGCCGGCAACCTATGCAAGCCTTGAGCTTGATGCAGACGTTTACCAAAGAATATCCCCCATTATAAAGGATTCTATATGAAAAAAAGCAGTGTAAAACAAATTTTATTTGACCTGCTGTGTGTGCTCACAGCGGGAATTATTGTCGGCAGTGCGTATTACTTTTTCCAAAACAGCAACGGGTTTGCACCCGGAGGTGTTGGCGGTCTTGCCACTATGACGTATCACTTTCTTCAAGACAAGGTGAGCTGGTCTTTGCTTATGGTGGCGTTTAACCTGCCCATATTTATTCTCGTAAGTATTATTATAGATAAAAAGCTGGGCGGAATGCTTACTCTATACCTGCTTGTACAATCCATAACACCGCAGATATATCAGATTTTGGGGGCTAATCCCTATTCACTTGCCACCAGCGGTGAAGATTTTAACATTGTTTTTGCAAGTATCGCCACCGGCGTTATATCCGGTTTCGGGTTTTCTATGATGCTTCGCCGTTTCGGCGCAAGCGGCGGCACATACGGAATTTCCGCTTTGATAAAGCATTTTAAGCCGGAACAAAATATCGCATACGTTTCCTTTGTTATGGACGCTTCCGTAGTGGCGATCGCCTTTTTCGTATACGGAATGAAGGTTACTCCCGTAATATGTACCCTGCTCAACCTGTTTATTGCAAATATTATTGTTGATCGCGGGCTTAGCGGTATTAAAAACGGTTACAGATTCGAAATCGTTACAAGTGATCCCGAAACGCTGGCGCAGGAGCTTATAACAAAACTGCACCGCGGCGTTACCAAGGTGCAGGTCCACGGAATGTACTCCGGAACCGACAAATATATGCTGGTGTGCATTGTAAATAAGCGCCAGATCGGCGAAGTTATGCGCATTATTAAAAACCACCCCGATACGTTTGCAAGCTTTTCCAAAGCAAACGAGGTGTTCGGCAACTTCAAACAGCAAGTGTAAATAATAAAAGCTAAAAAAATCCTGAAGGAAATATTCCTTCAGGATTTTTGTTTATTTGGTTATTTCACGGGCAACAACTACTATTCGGCCGTTTTCCGTATGGTAGGAACAAGTAACGAGCGTTAAAAGTCTGTCGCCGTATTCGGGGGTTATGCCGGTATCGTACAGAGAATGAGATTTGAAGTAGCTGATACCTTCATTAAAGCGCTCTTCTGTATCTATTTCCGTGAATTCGTAGAACTTAAAGCAAGTGTCTGTCTGATAATATACCTTATCATAGAAAACGGCAAACACCTCGTATTCACGCACCTCGTTGCCAATATAAAGCTTAACGATGGGATGCTCGTCTCTGAACGCTTTTTTGGGATAATCGTGAAGTATACGGAACATTGTACCGCCGGTCATATTATGACCGTGGATAATCAGATTCTCGCTTTCCGGATCAAGAGCACATCTCTTGTCCATAATCAGCGAGCCATGACCGCTGTAGTTACCGTAAAAATCCGCTCTAAGATATTTATTGGGGTTATCCGGTGTATACATTACCGGATAATCAACAATAGTATCGTCTATCTTGAGCCAAGAGCACATATCGGGGTTTTCATCGTATAACGGTGCTATTTCCTGAAGCTTCAGTTCGTCCTCTGTGGGACCTACGCTTACTTCCTCGGAAACTTCTTCGCTCACTTCCTCCGAAATCTCTTCTGATATCTCTTCTGAAATTTCGGCAGAGATTTCTTCGGAAACTTCTTGAGAAACTACGCTTTCCTCCGGCTCTTCGGAAGAGCACATAGATAAGCACAGCACGAGCACAAGCACGAGAATTATTACAGAAATCCCTACGATAGTATAAATTGTCTTCTTATTTGCGTTTTTAAGCATGGCTTTTATTTCCATAAATCCTAAATTACAAGCATAAGCGGTGGTTTTCCCACCGCTTATGAAATCATTAAATATATTACTTGTTGAACTTCTTGGTAGTGTAGTAAACACCTGCAAGAGAAACGAGAGCTACAAGTGCGAAGATAACGTAGATAGTGGTGTTATCGCCCATTTCAGGAACGTCATCGATCATGGGGATCTTGGTGCCTTCGTTCTGCTTTGCACCACAATCCTTACATTCTTCGTGCTTTTCGCCTTCTTCGGTGGAGGTAGCTTCCTTATCGGTTACCCATTCCCAATCGTGCGCGCCGGTAGCGGGAATCTTGGTACCTTCATTACGCTTTGCGCCGCAGGTACATTCTTCATGCTTTGCACCGTCTTTGCCGCAGGTAGCTTCGGTATCGGTTACCCATTTCCAAGCGTGTTCGCCGGTAGCGGGAATCTTGGTGCCTTCG
>JAGCNA010000304.1 GCA_017646185.1 Clostridia bacterium | reverse complement strand
TGCCTGAGAAGCGGTTATCACGCCGGTGTCTATTAAAATTTCGCCCCGACCGTTTCCGTCTTTTACAACCTTAGAGGTTTCGCACAAGGGCAGGCTTGTGCCGGTATAATCCACGGTTAAGGTTTTTAAAGAAGAATGGCGTTTTTTAAGTTCTTCAAGTGTTCCGTCCAAAAGTATGCGGCCTTTTCCGATAAGCAGTATCCTTTCGGTAAGGGCTTCTATATCCTGCATATCGTGAGTGGTAAGGATAACGGTGGTTTTGTTTTCTTTGTTTATGCTCTTTATAAACTCTCTTACAGCTATTTTGGAAGAAGCGTCAAGACCTATTGTGGGCTCATCCAAAAACAGAATTTTGGGGTTATGCAAAAGAGAAGCGGCTATCTCGCAGCGCATTCTCTGCCCCAAGGAAAGCTGGCGTGCGGGAGTTTTTAATATTTCACCTAAATTAAGGAGTTCGGTAAGGGTAGAAAGCGTTTTTTTGTATTCGGAATTATCAACCTTATAAATATCCCGTATAAGCTCAAAGCTGTCTATAACCGGCACGTCCCACCAAAGCTGTGAACGCTGACCGAAGACAACACCGATATCTCTTACGTGGGATACTCTGTCCTTCCAAGGGGTGCGACCGTTTATGATACATTCACCGCTGTCGGGAGTTAAAATACCGCTCATTATCTTAACGGTACTGGATTTTCCCGCACCGTTGGGACCGATGTAGCCGATCATTTCTCCATCGTTTACCGTAAAAGATACGTCGTTTAAGGCTTGTACATACGTGTAATCTCTGCAAAACAGGGATTTAAAAGCCTGTCCAAAGCCTGCTGTGCGGTTTGCCACTTTGAAGGTTTTGGTTACGTTTTTAAGTTCGATCATTTTACCGCCTCCTTTGTTTGACGAAACAATTATACCACCGTTTTTATATTTTGCAATCAACCGCAAATTGTATCACTACAATTATTTCGTGAATTCGACAACTAACCCCACAAAAACAAAAACGGACAGAGTGTCTGTCCGTGTGTATTTTGTTTTGCCGATTAAAGAGCGGGCATGGGCTCCATGTCCTCTTCACCCTCGAAGGTGCAGAGAATGTCGTCTTCGCAAACATCGAAATCTTCGAAATCGTCTTCGAAGTCTTCTGCGTCGCTGAAGCAGCTTGCAAGCTTCTTCTGAACTCTGTCAGAGAGAAGGAAATAAGTTCCCGCAACACCGCCAAGAGCGGATACAACTGCAAAAGTTCTTGCAAGAACCTTGTTTTTGTTCCAAAGGATGATGCTGAGTACGAGGCAAGTGAGTGCCTGTGCTACAAATGCAATTCCGAATACCTGTTTCTTGTTTTTCATTTTTTACCCTCCGTTTATGGTTATTGTTGGCATTTATATTTCAAATATGCGTTGATAAATTCGTCTATTTCCCCGTCCATAACGGCAGAAATATTACCGGTTTCACAACCCGTGCGGTTGTCTTTCACCAGAGTATAAGGCATAAATACGTAAGAACGTATCTGGGAGCCCCATTCGATATTCATCTTGGTTCCCACGATATCGTCTATCTTTTCGAGATGCTCACGCTCTTTTATCTCAAGCAGCTTACTCTTGAGCATACGCATTGCGGTTTCACGGTTTTGTATCTGGCTTCGTTCTGTCTGACATCCGACCACTATACCCGTGGGAATGTGGGTTATACGAATAGCAGAGTCGGTCTTGTTAACGTGCTGACCTCCCGCACCGGAAGCACGGTGGGTGTCTATCTTAAGGTCCGCTTCGTTAATTTCGATCTTTATTTCATCGTTAAATTCGGGCATAACCTCTACGGACGCAAAGGACGTATGCCGTCTTCCCGATGAATCAAAGGGAGAAACTCTTACCAAGCGGTGAACACCGGATTCGCTTTTAAGATATCCGTATGCGTTCTCACCGGATATAAGTATTGACACGCTTTTAATGCCGGCTTCGTCTCCGTCAAGATAATCCAAAACCTTAACCTTGAATTTCTTGCGCTCACCGTAACGGGTGTACATTCTGTAAAGCATTTCTGCCCAGTCCTGCGCCTCTGTTCCGCCTGCGCCGGGGTGGATGGAAAGGATAGCGTTGTTTCCGTCATACTCGCCGGAAAGGAGTATTTCTATCTTTTGTCTTTCATACTCTTCGGAAACAGCGGCAAGTTCGGAAAGTATTTCCTCTGCCATATCCTCGTCCTCTTCCTCGATAGCCATATCGACAAGCTGCGACACGTTATCAAAAGACTTGACAAGGGAAAGATATTTATCCAGCAGTCCTTTTTTCTGTTTCATCAAACGAAGGACTTTTTGGGAATTTTCTGCGTTTGACCAAAAATCCGGAGCGTTGACCTGTTCCTCAAGACCTGCGACTTCTTCTTTAAGCTCCTCTGCCTTTATGGAAACGCCAAGCTCTTTTATACCCGCTTGGAGTTCGCGGATAGATTGCTTTGATTGTTCAAGCTGTATGAGCACTTGTATACCCTCTCTGAATTTACTGTTATTATTATATCCTATATCTTTTCCGTTGTCAACAAATTTCTTTGCCGTAAAAAACAAAAAGGCACGCAAAAGCGTGCCGCAACCTTTTCTGTAAGCCGGGTTCTGTCGTGAACAATCATCTATCTGGGATGCGTGTTGCCACACACCTCTTGCCACCCAGTGGGCTGCCGAGCAAGCATTAGCGCCCGATAGGGTGTTGCTTCGGATAGGGTTTACATGGCTGTGCCGTCTCCGACACACCGGTGAGCTCTTACCTCGCCTTTCCATCCTTACCTGAAAAATTCAGGCGGTTTATTTCTGTTGCACTGGCCCGGAAGTCGCCTTCGGCGGATGTTATCCGTTATCCTGCTCTGTGAAGCCCGGACTTTCCTCACGGTAAGACCTTTCGGTATGTTACCGCGCGATTGTTCAAAATGGTTGCAAAACATCATAACATATTAAAATATATTTGTCAAACGGTTGAAATAAATTTCTGAATATATTATAATATAAATTAAGAAAGTGAGAGTTGAATTATGCTTAAGGAATATACGGACAGATATTGTAATAAATCGGTCGGTTTTATCGGCGTGGGAATAAGCAACATTCCCATTATAAAAGCCTTTTGCGGTGCAGGTGCATCCGTAACCGTAAGGGATATGAAGGAAAAAGACAAAATTTACGGAATAGAACAGCTTGAGGGCTTGAAGATACGCTTTTGTACGGGAGAAAATTATCTTTCGGATATCGAGGAAGAATTGCTGTTTCTTGCCCCTGCAGTACGTCCCGATAAACCCGAGCTTTTAAAAGCTGCCACAAACGGTACCCGTCTTACTACCGAGCTTAATGAGTTCCTTTCCCTTTGCCCCTGCAAGACATTCGGTATAACGGGAAGCGACGGAAAGACAACCACCACTACCCTTATCGCAAAGATACTCGAAGCCGACGGCAAAAAGGTTTGGCTGGGCGGAAATATCGGCAAAAACCTCTTCCAATGTCTTGACGAGATACAGCCCGATGATTACGTGGTAATGGAGTGCTCCAGCTTCCAGCTTATGAAAATGCACCACTCTCCCGACGTGGCTGTGTTCACCAATCTTTCTCCCAATCATCTTGATTGGCATAAAGATATGGATGAATATTTTGATTCCAAGAAAAACATATACCGCTTTAACGAAAGCTGCAAGGTTATCGTAAATGCGGATAACCAATATACCGCTTCTGTGGAAAATGAACGGGAGGTTACCTTGATCTCCTGCGAAAAGTCCCTTGAAAAAGGCGTGTATTACGACGGAACCGGTATTTATGCTCACGGCAACCGGATACTTACAGAAGAGGATATTATGCTTCTGGGCATCCACAACAGATATAATTACTGCTGTGCCGTTGCCGCCACTTTGGGTTTGGTAAGTGTTGACGCTGTGAAAAAGGTGGCAAACAGCTTTGGAGGCGTAGAGCACAGATGCGAATTTGTGAGAGAGTTGAACGGCGTTAAGTATTATAACTCCTCCATAGATTCCAGCCCCACCAGAACGGAAGCCGCCTGCAATTCCTTTAAGGAAAAGGTTATTATTATCTGCGGAGGATACGATAAAAATATTCCTCTTGAACCCCTCGGTCCTTTGTTTAATAACAAAGTAAAGGCGTGTGTGCTTATGGGCGCAACAGCGGATAAGATCCAAACCGTGCTTGAAAACTGCGCTTTTGACGGAACGGTTTTAAGAGCATCCGATATGACTGATGCTGTTTCCAAAGCCTCGTCCCTTGCAAAAGCGGGCGACAGCGTGCTTCTCTCCCCTGCCGCCGCCAGCTTCGATATGTTCAGAAACTTCGAAGAGCGCGGCAATATATTCAAGAAATGTGTTAATTCACTTTAAATCATAAAAAGGAGTGGTTATATGGAAAATATATACAGTCTTGCTTGCAGACTTTCGGCTTTACCAAGCGTTTCCGGTAACGAGGATATGGCGTTTGACGGGCTTAAAGAGATATGCGGCAATATGTTTGACGAAATTGTTACCCTGCCTACGGGATGCTTTATCGGCATAAAGAAATGCGGAAAAGAAAATGCAAAAAAGATTTTGCTGGATGCCCATCTTGACCAGATAGGATTTGTTGTAAACGGATATGCCGGCGGCGGATTTTTGAAGGTTGCGGCTGTTGGCGGTATAGACACGAGAGTACTTTGCGCAAACCGCGTTAACATTCACTGTCCCGACGGCACTATCGAAGGAGTCATCTCCTCCGTTTCCCCTCATTTAAGACAAGGCGGAAACGCAAACGCACCGATAAAATTGGAAGCTCTATCTATCAGCACCTGTCTTGAAGAAGACGAATTAAAGAAAAAAGTGCCGATCGGAACCCCCGTTTCCTTTAAAGCGGAGCCGGTGTTACTGCTGAACGACAGAATGGCTTCTCCTCAGATGGATGATAAGATCTGTATAGCTTCCATTCTGCTTGCCGTTGATATGGTTAAGGATTGCGAGCTTAACGTTGATATTTACGCGCTGTTCGCAGGCGGAGAAGAGATCGGCTATATCGGTGCAAAAACCGGCGGTTGGTACATTGCCCCCGATTACGCTATAGCTCTGGACGTTTGCAACGCTTACGGACCCGATATGCCGGATTGGAGAAAGGATTGCCTTATGGGTGAAGGCTGTACCGTTTCTTATTCTGCCACATCGGACAGAAAATTCACCAAGCGTGTTATTCAGACTGCAAAAGATAATAATATAAAGATACAGTTTTTGGGTGAGCCCAGCCACACGGGAACCGACACACACGCCCTCGCATTGGTGCGTGAAGGCGTGCCTGCCGCACTTATTTCCATTCCCCTTCGCAGTATGCACACTTACACGGAAGTAATATCCCTGCGGGACGTAAAAGCCGCCGCTTGCCTTTTGGCAGAGGTTATTAAGAATTTGGAGGTAGAAAGCAATGCTTGAAAGACTTAAAAAATATTGTGATACCTTCGGCCCTTCCGGAATGGAGGATGAGGTACGCAGAAATATTATTGCGGATATAGACGGGTATTGCGAATACTCCACAGACAGAGTCGGAAACCTTATTTGCTTTAAAAAGGGTAAAAACACCCGTGCAAACAGAGTTGTGCTTTGTGCCCACATGGACGAAGTGGGAGTTATGGTGGATTACGTTACTCCCGAAGGACTTTTGCATTTCGGCACTATCGGCGGAATTGAATCCAAGGATCTGTGCGGAAAATATATGGTTTTGGGCGAAAAACAGCTTCCCGCAGTTATCGGCTCAAAGGCGATACATAACCAAAAGCCGGAAGAAAGAGGTATGTGCCCTCCCGTAAACCAGCTTTATATGGATATCGGCGCCTGCGATAAAGCAGATGCTTTGAAATATGCCGACATAGGCGACTGTGCGGTGTTCCGTCCCAATTTTACAAAAGAAGGAAACTTTGTTTCTTCCAAGGCGTTGGACGACCGTTTCGGCTGTGCGGCACTTGTTGAAATTATAAGAGGCGAGATAGAATACGATACGTACTTTGTTTTTGCCACCGCAGAAGAGGTTGGCAGCAGAGGCGCACAGACCGCCGCATACAGATTGGGCGCAGATTACGCCATAGTATGCGAAGCTACCGCCGCAGGGGAAGAAAAGATCACTCCCCCTCACCTTTCTCCTTGTACGCCGGGTGAAGGCGCGGTAATATCCGTAATGGATGGCGGCACTATCTATGACAGAGAGTTTGTTGAAACCGCAGAAAAGCTGGCAAAGGAAAACGATATAAAATATCAGTTTAAACGCTTGCCTACGGGCAGTAATGATTCCAGAACCTTCCAGACCACCCTTACGGGCGCAAAGGTGCTGGCTGTTTCCGCACCTACAAGATACATCCATTCCCCTTGCGGAGTTTGCAGAACCGACGATATGGAACAGGTTGTTAAACTGTTAAAAGTACTTACAGACAGGAGCTATGAATAATGTATAATACTATTAAAAAATATATATCCGCTTTCTCCGTTTCGGGATACGAAAGCCCTCTTGCTAAAATTATCTGCGATGATATCGCACCTTATTGCGACAGCGTGGAGATAGATCCTATCGGAAACGTAATAGCGTTCAAAAAAGGCGCAGACAGCACAAAAAGACTTATGGTCGCTTCTCATATGGATGAGATCGGCTTTATGGTTACATATATCGAAGAAAGCGGTCTTATCCGCGTAACCAACGTAGGCGGCATTAACGCAGTTGCGTCCTCTTACGGAACCGTTGTTTTCGCCAACGGAACAAAGGGTATTATTGTTTTGGATATGGGCGCGAAAAAGGAAGATATTTCTGTTAAATCCATGATTGTGGATATCGGTGCCAAAAACAAGGCTCAAGCAGAAAAGAAGGTAAAGGTGGGCGACGTATGCGCACTGGAGCAGAGAATAACCCGTCTTATGAACAGCCGTATTGCGGCAAAAGCGTTTGACGACCGCCTTGCTTGTGCCATTACTTTTGAAGCGGCGAAGCTTATCGAAAAGCCTGCATACGATACCTACTACGTATTCACCGTACAGGAAGAGGTTGGCTGCAGAGGAAGCAAGCCTGCCGCTTTCGGAATTGCACCCACATACGGTATCGCTCTTGACGTTACTCATACCGGCGATATGGTCGGCGGTC
>JAGCNA010000303.1 GCA_017646185.1 Clostridia bacterium | reverse complement strand
GTGGTTGTTTCCGATACTCCAGATATCCGCACCCATTTTGTTAAAAACACGGGTGGCGTTTGGGTTCATACTGTGAAAAAACACACCTCTTTTTCCGTCGTCGGTCGCATCAATAACCGCGCCCTCCACGTTTATGCAAAGATGATCCCCACTGTGCAAAAACTCCAAAAGAGGCTGTGAAAGCAGTTTATCGTCCTCCCATTTTCCCGCCATATATTTATCAAATCCAATATCGCCGGTAATTATAATACTTGTTTTTTCTTTGTCTGTACCGCATACTTTGTTCAACGGGAGTCACCGCCTTTCCGTAATAATACTATTATACCGCAACTTGTAATATTTTTCAAGTGCAGCAATGCACCGATTTTATGAGCATAAATAAAATGATTGATTGTTGACGGGCGTTATGTTTATATGTTATAATAACAAAAACAGCAAAGGAGAACAGATATGGCAGACGCGGTAAATACAGAGCTTAACAAAACGACAGATTGGCAGTTTGATTTTTCTGCTCTTCCTCGTTGGGATGTTCGCAATAGAATTCCTTTCGTATATGATAAGTTTCATCACTTGCCCAAAAGTGATACATTATGCTGTATCTATTCAATAGCTGAGGCAAGAATGGGATGGTATCAAGGCTTTTTGGCAATACTTACAAATAAAGAACATCCCGAATTGCTTTTGAATGTTGCCGATAACATGTGCTTTTGCGATAATTTTTCCGCAAGCAAAAACGAAAACATTGTTTTTTTACAGATTGTTTTTTATGATAAAGCAAAAGAAAGCATGCGCGGCGCTATACTTATTCTTGATATAGTACGCCAAAAGTTTGCGCGCTATGATTCGGATAACCGTAATCCTTCGTATAAAGTCGTTGAATTAAACGATCATCTTTTCGGAATTGAAGCGGACGAAAAACAAAAAGAAAATGATGAATGTCTTAACGCACTTTCAAAGCAAAAGATAGATTTACACACCTTGAAATGGTATGATTTCAGCGAGCTGAACTCCTTGCCTAAAAAAGTGATAAAGAAATGAGACATTTGAATTTTATAGCTTTTGTGTTTTGCAGTGCTGCAGTTGCGTTAGGACTGGCGTACGAACTATGGCCTCGGCTTTTTCCCGATTGGTTGTTTTACACTATGTCGATCACCGGATTTGTATTGTTAATTGCGCTGATTGTCGCTTTGTTTGTGGAAAAGAAGCGAAAAAAGAAATAATACATAAGTTTTCACAAAACCATCCAATCGGATGGTTTTTATTTTGCTTATTTTGATGTATGTTTTACTTTAGGCAAGCGGGGTATGATCCCGAAGGACACAAACCAGTCTTTTTTTACGCTTAAACGGCATATTGACATCTCTATATATTTGATATATAATATTCTTGCGGAAGGGGAAGACACCCATTATAAAAAACGTTATTCGCAAATGCAAATCAAACAAGAGGGGGCGGCACCCATTACAAAAAACGTGATTGTTGTCGATGAGCAAGGAAATGAATATGAAGCGACCTATCCCAAACGGGCTAAAGGTCTTGTTAAAAACGGCAGGGCACGCTTCGTAGGTGAAAATAAAATATGCCTTGCGTGTCCTCCGGATAAAATTTTGGAGGAAGAAAAAATGTCAAAAAACATAAGTAAAAATCAAGTATTTGATCAAATAGTTGATCTTCAAAAAAGTCTCGAATCTCTCGATAAGATTTTGTTTAAGGTTCAGTGCGTTACAGATTCCCAATCCTATGTTGAGCAAGAGGATGGCGGCGCGATCACGCTTGATTATCTGCCTGACGTAGCGATGGAAAAGATCAAAACTATTAGAGATATCGCTCTTGAGCGTGAAAAAACCGTAAATAAAATGTTGGATTTTTACTTAAAGCTTTATCAGGACGCGGAAACCGACGATAAAGATTAACCACGTACTATTATACAAATTAATAACCTCGGACTCGTTCCGAGGTTATTTTAATTTTAAGTTGAAAAGTAGTGGATTTTAATGTATAATAACGCAGAGCGTATAAATACGTACAATAAAAGAGATTCGCTGAGGAAGAGCGCGTAACCGAAAATCATCGTACAACAGATTGGCAGTTTGATTTTTCTGCTCTTCCTCGTTGGAATAATCGCAATAGAATTTCTTTCGTATATGATGTGATGCGAGTGAGGTAAAAGTAATGAAAAACGATTTTATAAAACAAAAAATTCGCAGTGATCAGGTGGAAATGGTTAAATTTACGTTGATATTCGTGCCTATCGTTTTTGCTTTGTGTGCTGCGGGGTTTTTATTTATTGCAATTTCTTATGAAAAAGTAGAGCCTTCTGCCCGTGTTTTAATGTATATATTATCGGCAATATCCGGACTCAGCGCAATAATTTATCCGTTGGCCACCGTGTATTTAATTAAAATATATCCAAAACACAAAAAGATTGCACATCTGTTTTTAAAAGAATATGTTTTCAAGCGTTTTAAGTAAAAAACGAGTTTGTCTTCGCTCTGAAACCATCCGATCGGATGGTTTTTATTTTATCAGGTTGAAAATGCGTGTGTTTTATGGTATAATTTTCAAGGTTAAATTCACAAGCCAAAGAGGTGAGCGAAATGTCCTTTCTTAAAAGACTTGGTAACCGATTACCCGGATTTGCGGTGGAAGCGGTAACAACGGAAAATATATCAAAATACGAAAATGTTTTTTGTTCCAATAAGGATTATTATTTGATCACCGAGGGCAGACCTGCTTCTTTGCGGGATTGTATCGAAACTATCGAATATACCGAAAACTTCCCGACGGGGATACCTCATAACCTCGGCTTTTCAAAAGATGGTAAGGGGGCGGCATATCTATCTCTGTTTGAAGGGTACCCCGAAGAAAAGACGCTGTATATCGGACTTTTCTTGGTGGATAAAAGCTTTCAGCGAAATTCTTTCGGTACTGTAATTATGCAGGCTGTTATTGACCAAGGCTTTTCTTCGGGCTATACTGCAGTAAAGCTCTCCGTACAGGATAACAACAAAAGCGGTTATCCTTTCTGGAGCAAACTGGGATTTAAAGCTGTAAGCAAGATAGAATGTGAAGGCTTTTTCAATATTTCCATGGAACTGAAATAAAAGAAAAACGGTATGATTTATGAACAAAATTGATTACACCGAAAAATTAAAATATCATTACAGACCTAAAAAGGGATGGATAAACGATCCCAACGGGTTGGTTTATTTTAAGGGATATTATCACGTTTTTTACCAGCACGCACCTGATTACGAAGCCCCTTGGAAACAGCCTATGCATTGGGGTCACGCCCGAACCAAGGATTTTTTGAATTGGGAAGAGCTTCCCGTTGCGTTAACACCGGGTGATAAATATGACGGCGGCGGCTGCTGGTCGGGCACGGCAATAGTAAAGGACGAAAAACTGTATCTTTTTTATGCGGCGATCACCGGTGTTTCCACGGCGGCTGTTGCCGTTTCCGAAGACGGAATTAACTTTAAAAAGTACGAGGGAAATCCCGTTATAGCCACATATCCTCCCGATGGCGGTCCCGATTTCCGTGACCCTGCTGTCTGCAAAATCGACGGACAGTATTACTGCGTTATGGCTTCGGGAAATCCACAGGACCGTGCGGGAAAACTGCTGCTTTATAAAAGCGATGACCTTTTTAACTGGGATTATGTTGGAGTAATGAGCCGTTGGGAAAACTGCAAATATACGGAGTGCCCTTCTTTTATGGAAGCGGAGGATTCCATGTGCTTGCTTACCGCATCGGTTTGTCCTCACAAAGGGAATCATTACTTTACCGTAATGTACGGAATTTTTGAAGACGGCAAGTTTACTGTCAAATACAGCGGGGAAGTGGATAAAGGTCCCGATCAATATGCGGGGCAGGTATTCCGCGATAATTTAAACAGAAATTTACTTATCACCTGGATTCCGGGATGGGAATACGCAGGGGTTTATGAAAAAGATATCGGCTGTATGTCCGTTCCCAGAGAATTAAAGATATCAAACGGCAGAATAACTGCGTTTCCCGTAGAGGAGGTACGCCATCTGTTGAAGGACAGCGACCCCGCAGTGGAGCGTACGGAAAACGGATTTATTATACACCGAAGCGGCAGAGAGCCGGTGGTTTACCAAGGAAAGCTTGATGATATCAAGATACTTCGAGACGGATATATTATCGAAGTGTTCGTAAACGGCGGCGAAAAGGTTTACTCCGCTTTGCTATAAACTTTACATAGAAAGACGTATAAAATATGCACGGACTCGGAACTATCATAAACGTTGCCGCCATTGTTTTGGGCGGACTCTTCGGTATGCTTTTCGGCAGGTTTATCGGAGAAAGACACAGAGATACTCTGTGCAAGGCCTGCGGGCTTTCGGTTATATTTATCGGCGCCGCCGGGGCGTTAAAAGGAATGTTTTCCGTAACCGACGGAAAGCTTACATACGGCGGAGATTTTCTTATCATCGGCTGTCTTGCTCTTGGGGCATTGGTGGGAGAACTGCTCAATATCGAGGGTGGCTTTGAAAAATTCGGTGCCTTTCTCAAAAAGAAGACTCACAGCACAGGGGACGGTAACTTTATAGAAGGCTTTGTAAATGCATCCTTTACCGTGTGTATCGGTGCTATGGCTATCGTGGGTTCTATCAACGATGGACTCTACGGAGATTACACCGTGCTGGTTACCAAGGCTATTCTGGATTTTATCATCATTATGGTTATGGCGGCTTCTTTGGGTAAAGGAACTTTGTTTTCCGCCATTCCCGTGGCGGTTTTGCAGGGCGGAGTAACCGCACTTTCGGTGCTTATCAAGCCGATAATGACAGAAACTGCGCTACTTTATCTTTCCGTGGTGGGAAATATTCTTATTTTCTGTGTGGGCATCAACTTGGTGTTCGGAAAAAAGATAAAGGTTGCAAATTTGCTTCCCGCAATAATTTTTGCGGTTGCCTGCGCGTTTTTACCTATAGATCTTATTTAGTATCAAGTATTTTATTTCCTTTACAAAACATTGATTATATGCTATAATAAATTATTAAACTAAAAACAGAAAGGATTTGTTTTTATGAACAAAACTGCTGAAAAGTACGAGGCTCTGTTTACGCCTTGGAAGGTCGGAAACGTAGAGATCAAAAACCGAATTGTAATGTGTCCTATGGGCGGCACGTCCCTTTTCGGATGGTTTGAGCTTACAGGCTGTAATTTTGATAAAGAAGCGGCAAAGCTTTTC
>JAGCNA010000037.1 GCA_017646185.1 Clostridia bacterium | reverse complement strand
TTTAGTCTTTCTTCTTTTTGCCGGTTGCGAGTACCACTACGGTTGCGATAGAGCAAACTGCGATGATAGACAAGCAAGCAATTTTGAACACGTCAACGCTTTCTTCAACGGGTTCTGCCACGATATCAACCGTTACGGGCTGAGAATACAGCACATATTCCTTGCCGTTGGGGAGCTTTGCGGAATAGCTGAGCATAAACGCTACCTTTCCTTCTGCGCTTCCTGCGGTGAAGATGCCGGTGGCGGGGTCATAGCTTGCGCCCATATTTTCTGTCAGCCAGACTATGTTAACGCCTTCTGCGTTGGTTGTAACTCTGCCGTAGGTTGTGATTTCTGCTTTCACTTCCATGGTATTGCCGGGAGCCATGGTGTTTGCGCCAATCTTGTCCACGTTAAAATCCATTACGGTGTTTTTGGTAAGCTGTGCATCGTCTGTTGTCAGACCGTCTACACCCCAAAGGAATTCGTTATAGAACGCCATAGAGGTTCCGGTGCTGAAGGTCCAGGGCCACAAGGACACGCCGCGGTCATTAAGAATTGTGTAAAATTCTTTGCTGATATTTGCGTAATTGATATTTACGCTTGCATTGTATACCTGCGCATTCTTTATAAGCTGGAATGCGTTGATTCTCAATGCTTCCATATCTGCCGCTGTTGCGGTAAGTGAACCGCTGAGATAACCTGCCGAAATAATGGGGTCTACATCGTAAGTCTTTTTAAGAACGGGGCCGGAGAAGGAGATTATGTTAACTCTATGCTGTACGTTGTATTCTTTAATAAGATCGTACAGAACGGGTACCATGGTTTCGTCACCGCTCTTAAGCTCGATTACGTAGTAAACGTCGGTATCCTTAAGTGCTTCAAACATTTCCTTAAGGGTGGGAACGGGTGCATCGGAAACAGAGCCGTCTTTGTTAAGGAGTCTGTATTCTCTTATCTCCTCAAGTGTCATCTGGGGAACGGTTTTTGTGCCGGTATAGTTGGTAGTACGGTTAAGCGTGTTATCGTGCATAATAATTATCTCGCCGTCTTTGGTAAGATAAATATCGGTTTCGACCTCGGTTGCACCGTTCTGAACAGCGGTAAGATAACCTTCAATAGAGTTTTCGGGTGCCTGGGAGGGGTTACCTCTGTGTCCGATGATAGAAGGAGTCTTTGTAAGGGCGTTTTTGCCGAAAACATCGCACATTACTGTGGTGATAAGGGGGTGGTTATCGGAAACCATACCGTTTGCGCCGGATGCTATCATCCAAGCTGCGTCTATTTTGTCAATATCTGTACCGACAGACCATACTGTTACGTGAAGCTCCTGCAGTGCAGCTACTGTTGCTTTAGCGCTTGCGTCTGCGGGGATCGCCAATACGTTAACCGCATATCCTCTCACAAGCTCTCGGATTTGCTGTGCGGATTTGCCGGTAATATCATTAAGGAAAAGTATGGTGCGAAGCACGTTCTTTTTATTACGGATAGCTTTAAGCAAATCTCCGTTTTCGGACGCTACGTTGATATCCCAGAAATTGTTGGCGGAGCACCATTCTGTAAGTGCGGTTCCGTCCTGCTCGGAATTTACGTACACGCCGGGGATAACGCCTTTTTCGTTGCAGATTTCATACAAAGCATCAAGCTTTTCTGCGGTAATGCTTTCGTACTTTACAAGCACGGAATTGGGCTTGGTTTCACCGGAAAGCAGGGCTTCAAGGTCTGCTTCGGAAACGGTTGCAACGTTTGTTACAGAGTTAAGAAGATTTGTTGTGGTGTGTTCTACTGCAATAAGGGGGTCTTTAACCTCGGGCTTTTTAGCCGCCTCGGTTGCAACGGTTATCTTGATGTAATCAAAATTCATTACAGAGCTGTTGCCCTGAAGACCGATACCGCCCATTGTTTTAAGGGTGTATCCGTAGGAGGTGATATCGTCGATATGTACAACTACGCTGCCGTCTACTCTGTATTGGATCGTGTTGTCATATACGGAAACGTTGAATTTATAAAAATCACCGTAGGTCATATCCTGCTCGTAGCCTGCGGAACGGAGATATCTCCAGGTGCTTCCGTCATAGCCTACACATTCGATACCGCCGGTAGTTTTTTCACCGCCTGCGCCGGACATGCTCTTTCTTACGCACATGTGCATATAATAAGGGCTCTGATAACGGTAGCATATAGAAAACCATCTGCTGGCATCGGTAGAAGATATCATAGCCGCAGAGGTTTCGATATTGTAGTTGCCGAAATCACCCAGCCATTCGGGCATAAGAAGGATGGTGTTGCTCTTTCCGGTGGTATCTATAACCAACATGCCGTCTTCAACGCTTACGTTTCCGTTGGAAGTCTTTTTAAGTCCTTCGATATCGGCTGCAGCGTCAAAATTGTTTTCATACAAAACGTATTCGGTTTCGTCGGCA
>JAGCNA010000302.1 GCA_017646185.1 Clostridia bacterium | reverse complement strand
GTTTTGTCCGTAAACGGAATTAAACAGTTCGTACTGGGCTTTTGCATCAATGCTTTTCGGGTCAAGAATACCGAAGGTTATGGGGAACAGCTGGCTTGTGCCGTGGGGATAAAAATCAAAAGAAGTTTTATCGTCTATGGTATATGCGGTCTTGCCGTTTTCAAACACGGCGGGGTAATAGTATCCGTCCTGGCAGTAAAGGGAAGATTTTATTCCGTTAAGGAATTTTTCCGCATCCTCTTTATATTCGGGGAACAAAACCGAAATATCGCGGAATCCTGCATAAACTTCGCAGTTATCCATAAGATAGCAAACCATATAATCGGGCTTTGCGCCGGTAAGAGAAACGTTTTTGCAATAGGTGGAATATATTACGTTTTTAAGGGTTTCCAAAAGGTCTTTTTTATCGTTAAGGAAGGTGCTGTCATACTTTTGAGTATATGCGCTTAGTATCTGCATAAAGGTGGATGCATAGGAATCCGTGCTGTCATAATTACGGGTCTTATCGCCGTAAATATCTATATAGCTTACCTGCACCGCCTTGTCCCCTTCGGGGGAAACGAACACGTAATAATCATATACCGTGCCTGCCACGCCGTTAACGTCGGTTTCGGCGGTGTTCATAGAGGATATGTACCAGTTAATGTAATTAAGGGTAATGTCTTTTGCGTTTTCGTAATCCGCCGCCATTATACCCAATACCGCAAAGGCAGAAAAATAAGGAACAATTTTTGTACAAGCCCATTTTGTATATTCTTCGGGCTTTACTCCGTCCACCGTGGGAAGATTTGCTTGGTCAAAGGAAGCGTTTACCTTGGGAACATCGTATCCTACCGCACCGTTGGGTAAAACAAGGCTTTCTATATATTCGCATTCCAGTTTAATTACTTTTTCGTAAAAGCTTTTTCCGTATTTCATATCATACGCCTCCGCAGGAATATTAATAATAAAGGTAAAGCAGAGCAAAACAGATAAAACCGCAATTATTTTTTTCATATACAAAGTTCCTCCGTATAACAGATTATACACGTAAAAAAGGTGATTGTCAACAGTTGACACTTTGCTTTAAATATAGTATAATTTCGGGGAACAGGAGGTAAGAAAATGTACGATTTCGGTAAAGATTTTGAGGCTTTGGGCATTCTTCCGGGGGATACCGTGCTTATGCATTCGTCTATGAAAGCATTGGGTACGGATGAAACACCGGAAAGCTTTTTAACCGCACTGTGCGAATATCTGGGGGAAAAAGGCACCTTGCTTTTGCCTGCCCTTACCTATTCAAACGTAGGCGAACATCAACCTCTTTTTTCGGTAAGAGAGACCGAACCCTGTATCGGCTTACTGCCCCGTGTGTTTGTAAAAATGCAAGGCGTTGTCCGCAGTATGCATCCTACCCACTCTTGTGCGGCAAAGGGATACAGAGCAGAGGAAATGACCTGCCGCCACCACCTTGATAAAACTCCCGTTGGGGAAAATTCCCCTTCCGTATCCTTGCGGATGTGGGGGGAAAGATACTTATGGTAGGCGATATTAACGATCATTGCACCTTTATGCACGGCATGGAGGAGATAGGAAACG
>JAGCNA010000301.1 GCA_017646185.1 Clostridia bacterium | reverse complement strand
GGTATTGTCTGTGTATTCGGCGTCCGAATTAGGGTCCCGCAGGAAGATAACGAGGTCTATTTCGTTATACGCGATACGGGCGGCTATCTGCTCTGCTCCGCCGTGAGAGCCTGCAAGCATACGGGTAACCTTGAGCCCCGTTGCTTCGCTTATGTATTTTCCTGTCGTAGCTGTTGCACAGAGATTGTGCTTGGCAAGCACTCCGCAATAAGCTATGCAGAATTCGGTGATAAGCTCTTTTTTCTTATCGTTGGCGATAATTGCTATTTCCATAATAGGTATCGTCCTTTCTTGCCTTTAGTATTTTTTATTATTTAAGATAAAATTTTCTTCTTAAGGTACGGTAAACGCCCTTGAACAAGGGAACCTCGCTTCCGCAGAGACGGTATGCGATATTGACCGCCGCCGCTTCAAAGGAATAGGCTTTGCCCTTGCGGCTGCAAAAAGCTATTCCGCCCTTTTCCGCCTCCAGCGCCGCATTTTTATCCCAAGGGACAATGCCCAGCAGGGGCACGGCGGAATGAAGGATAATATCTGCAGGGTCGGGAAGCAGACCTTTTTCCGCTTCCTTTTTGCGGAACATATTTATTACCAGATACTGCTCTTTTAACCCTTCCTTTGCAAGGAGAGACGCCGTTTTTTCTGCCGCACGCACCGCCGTGGATTGGTGGGCGGTAACTATTACCGCTGTATCCGCGCAGGATGCGAGAAGTGAATAATATGGCGAATATTCCGCAGAAGAATCTATGAGCACGTAATCGTACACGCTTTTGAGATATGTAAACAAGGCACGTGTACGCTCCGGATCCAGCAAGGAACCGTCGTATGTCTGGGGTGCGGGAATGAAATCGGGAAATCCGTCTTTCTCTGCTTTTATAATAGCCTTTTCCACAGGGCAAGCACCGGATATAACGTCCTTGATATCAAATAAAGAAGCGCTTTCACAGCCCAGCAGGATATCCATACTGCGCATACCCAAGTCCCCGTCTGCCACAAGGACTTTTTTGCCCAGACTCGTTAATGCACCTGCCAGATTGGCGGAAACAAAGCTTTTTCCCACGCCGCCTTTAAAGGAAGTTACAAAAACACATCTGCCCAAAACCAAAACGCCTCCTTCCGCATTTTACAGATATAATATTATATTACAAAAGCCTTCATTTGTCAACGAAAATAGGTGTTAATTAATTATTAATATGTAAGAAAATGTGTTGACTTATATTAAAAAAACGATATAATGTGTTGTGGAAAGTAAAATTCTATCCTTTAAAGGCGGAATATATGTACAGAGAAAAAACCATACTGCTGGACGAGCAGGCGTTGGAGCGTTCGCTCACCCGTATAAGCCACGAAATTGTGGAAAAGAACGAAGACATTTCTTCGTTGTGCCTTGTGGGCATTCGCCGCAGAGGGCTTCCCCTTGCAAAACGAATAGCCGCCCGTATTAAAAGCTCATACGGAGTGGACGTTACCGTGGAGGAATTGGACGTTTCCCCCTTCCGTGATGATAACGGAAGTATATGCAAAAAGGATAACCCTCCCTTGAAAACGGCGGTGGAGGGAAAGACGGTTGTTTTGGTGGACGATGTTTTGTACACCGGCAGAACGGTGCGGGCAGCCATTGAAGCGGTTATGCTTTGCGGAAGACCTGCCGCCATACGCCTTGCCGCACTTATTGACAGAGGTCACAGAGAACTGCCCATACGTGCCGATTACGTGGGCAAAAACGTGCCCACCTCCCGCAAGGAAAAAATTGCCGTGCGGGTTAAAGAATTGGACGGAAAAACGGAAGTAGCGATTTTAGAACCAGAAGAACTATGAACTGGGAACGAGAAACGAGGAACTTCGGAAGCTTTTTGCACAGTCGTGCAAAAAGCAACCATTCCGGGGTTCCCCGCAAAACCGCAGGTTTTGTGGGGTGGTTAGTTCATAGTTCATAGGTTATAGTTCATAGTTAAAAGGAGAAAAACATGTCTTCCATTTCTAAAGTAACGGTTATAATCCCCTCTCTCAACCCCGATGAAAAACTGAAAAAGACGGTTCAGGGGCTTATAGACGTGGGATTTACCGATATAGTTTTGATAAATGACGGAAGCAAGGCGGAGTGCGAGCAAAACTTCCCCTCCCCCGAAGAATACCCCTGCTGTACCGTAATAAACCATTGGATAAACCGCGGCAAGGGCGCAGGACTTAAAACCGCCTTTGCATACGTTAAAAAAACACGCCCCGAATCTTTGGGCGTGGTAGCGGTTGACGGTGACGGACAGCACCGCCCCGAGGACGTATTTGCCTGTGCAATGCGTATGCTGGAGGAAAACAAAATTATTTTGGGCGCACGTAATTTCAACCTGCCCGGAATTCCCGCAAGAAGCGTTTTTGGCAACAAAATGACCGCTTTTGTATTTAAATACCTGTGCGGATTAAAAATAACCGATACCCAAACGGGACTCCGTGCTATCCCCGCAGAATATTTGGATACCCTTATGGCTGTTAAAGGGGACAGATTTGAATACGAAACCAATATGCTCCTTGCTTTTAAGGATAACGGCATACCCTTTGCCGAAAATCCCATTGAAACGGTTTACATAGAGGAAAACAAGACCAGCCATTTTAACCCTTTGAGAGATTCTTTTATGATCTACAAGCAAATATTCGGCTATGCATTTTCCTCTCTTTCCGCAACAGCTATTGACCTTGCTTTGTTTACTCTGTTTTCTTTTTTGTTTTTATCCAAGTTTTCAGAAACGGCAGAGGCAAAGTTTATATGCACCGCCTGCTGTACCGTGGCGGCAAGAATAATATCCTCGCTTTACAACTATTTTGTTAACAGCCGTCTTGTTTTTGCAAAGCAGAGGGGCGCAAAGCATACTATGTTTAAATATTACGTGCTGGTAATTCTTGTAATGGCGATTTCCGGCGCATCCGTAGGCGGAATAACCATATTACTGCCCGACGGCACCAAAGAAATTGTTATCACCCTTATAAAAGCGGCGGTAGACACCGTTTTGTTTATACTCAGCTTTACCTTACAGCGTGAATGTGTGTTCGGAGGAAAAAAGAAAAAATGATAAAAAGAACAAAAAAAGAACCTTCCAAAAACGCAAAGCTGTTTTGGCTGG
>JAGCNA010000300.1 GCA_017646185.1 Clostridia bacterium | reverse complement strand
TGAAGTTTCTTTTGTTTTTCGGCTTTTGCGGCGGCTTTTTCGTCTGCCTTGCGTTTGTCTTCCGCATCACGCTTTGCCTGTTCTTCTGCCTTCTTTGCATCTATCTTGTCCTGATAAGATTTGAAAAATGCAGTTATATCAATCTGGTTTTGCTGTGTGTAATATTCGAATATGATGCTGAGCTCCGCACCTTCAAGTGCGGTCATATGGCTTTTGTTGCCCATACCGTGAGCCGCAAGCAGATCTATAATGTCCTTGCTCTTCACGTTAAGGTCTTTTGCCAGCGCGTTAACTCTGTATTTGTTATCTCCTGTCGTCGCCATATCAGTTACCTCCCAATAGTTTTCTTACGGCGTCTGCAAACCCTTTGTCGTTTATCGAAACACAAGCCGTTGCGGTCTTGCCGAATGCTTTTCCAAAGGTTACGGTATCCACGGGGATGAATACCGCCTGTGTTTTATAAAACGCCGTTTTATCGCTTATTATCTTTTTTGTTCCGTCGGATACGCTTTCGGAAGCTACAACCAAAAACGATTTTCCTTTGCGTACCGATTCAATAGTGTTTTCTGTTCCTACTGCAAGCCGTCCTGCCTTTTTTGCAAGACCTAACAGGGTTAAAAGTTTTGTCATTTTTCCTCCGCCAAAAGAGAGATGCTGTCGTAAAAATCTGCAGGCAAGGATATTTCCAATGCTCTTTCTATTCTGCGCGCCTTTTTTGCATTTTTAATGCAGATTTCGTTTTTGCACAGATAACAGCCTCTTCCGTTTGCCTTTCCGGTAGGGTCGATCTCTGCGGTGCCGTCCTTACGGACAATTCTCAAAAGTTCGTTTTTTAACTTTTTCTCTCCGCAGGAAACGCATTTTCTAACGGGATAAACCTTTTCTGTCAAGCGTTATCAACCTCTGCTTCGGTAATTTCGTTTGCATTTTTCACGCTCTTGATATCGATCTTGCATCCGGTAAGCTTTGCGGCAAGACGTGCGTTCTGACCTTCCTTACCGATAGCAAGAGAAAGCTGATCATCGTTAACGATAACACGGAACGCTTTATCGCCTTCCTCCATCTTGCTTACTGACAAAACGGAAGCGGGAGCGAGTGCTGCTGCAACGAATGCGGCGTAATCATCGCTGTAGGGGATAATATCTATTTTTTCGTTTGCAAGCTCTTTGGTAATGCTGTTCTTTCTTGCGCCTCTGGAGCCTATGCATGCGCCGATAGGATCAACGTTGGGATCGTTGGAAGCAACTGCAATCTTGGTTCTGCTGCCTGCTTCTCTTGCAACGCCCTTTATCTCTACGGTTCCGTCTGCTATTTCGGGAACTTCAAGCTCGAACAGTCTGCGTACCAGACCGGGATGGGTTCTGGATATAACTACGGAAGGACCTCTGCCTTCACGCTTGATCTCGGTAACGTAAACCTTAATTCTGTCGCCTACGTTAAGGGTTTCGCCGTTTATCTGCTCGTGGCGGAAGAGAGCCATTTCGTTACTGCCCAATTCAAGGGTAGCGTGTCCGGAAGTGGGGTCAACTCTTACAACTACGCCGGTAATGATCTTATCCTGCTTGTCTTCGTATTCCTTTACCATCATTCCGTGCTCTGCTTCGCGGATAGACTGAACTATAACCTGCTTTGCGGTCTGAGCGGCAATACGGCAAAATTCTTTGGTCTTTATCTCTATCTGATATTCATCGCCCAGCTTGTACTTTTTGTTCTTTTCGCGGGCTTGTTCAAGAGAAATTTCGGTACGGGGGTCTTCAACTGTTTCAACTACGGTGAGAAGCTTATACAGACGAAGATCGTGTTTAGCCTCGTCAAGCTTTACTCTTGCGTTGGTAAGTCCGCCGGAATCCTTTTTGAATGCAGCCAGAAGGGCGGCTTCGGTGCGTTCGATCATATAGTCCTTGGGGATGCCCTTTTCTCTCTCAAGGGCAGCGAGGGATTCAAAAAATTCCTTGTTCATTTTTTAGTTTTTACCTCCGTTTATTCCAGTATCGAAGTCATCTTCGAAATCATTTTTCTTTCTATTTTTGTTTCGCCAACCGTAACCGTGTCTTTATCAAAGGCGGTTATAACGCCGGCAAGCTCTTTTGTACCGTTTACAGCGGCAAACAATTTAAGCTCTGTGTTCCAGCCTTCCTTTACCGCACGGGCGATATGCTCATCGGATCGAAGCACACGGGTAAGTCCTGCGCCTGAAACTATCAAAGCATAAGCCTGCTCGATAGGATCCGCTTCGTCAAGGATGGGGTTTATTACGTGAGAAGCCTTCTGGCAATCCTCAATGGAGAAAACGTCATCGTTTTCAAGCTCTACTTCAAGTATCTGCTCCTGACCTTCCTTGTAAAAGGTTACGTCCCAAACGCTGTAGCCCATTTCTGTCATTGCGGGTTCTACCAACGTGCGGACTGCTGCGGCGATATTTTGCTTCATATTTTTTGCCTGCCTCCGTATTTTTGTATTCTTGTTAAAAACAGTGTGTTCCGGAAATATTGCAAAAATCAAGAGTGGGCTTTGACCCACTCTTGCTTGCTCACATTCATCTGAACACAGTATATCACAGTATTTTGCGTTTTGCAATAGTTTTATGCAAATTATTGTGCCAAAAATCCGCTTTTTTCAACTTTTTCCCAATCTGTGAACAAACCTGTAACCTTTTTGGTCTTCTTTTTGTCCGAATAGCTTACTACCGTGCGTGT
>JAGCNA010000299.1 GCA_017646185.1 Clostridia bacterium | reverse complement strand
TTGCAGTTTCACCGCCAAAATCTATAAAAGAGCAACCGCCGGATGCACAGGCTGTCTGGTCCATAAGTCCGCAGGGCTTGCCGAAATATACGTTTTCTGCATACTTACCTGCCATCGCAAGGAACAGCGGGGTAAACTTATTATCGTTATACATATTGTTGAGCATATTTCCGCACATAACTTCAAATGCGGCGGAAGAAGATATACCGCTTCCCGTAAGCACATCGCTGGTGGTGCAGGCACGGATTCCCCCTACCTTGCCGCCGTTTGCCAAAAAGTAATCGCAAACACCGGCGATAACGGAAGAAGAACTGCCTTTTTTTGCCTTTTCGGGAGAGATATCGCTTATGCAAACCACGTCTTCACGGTAGCCTTCGGATTTAATGCGGATATAATTATCCTCCGATTTAGCGGCAATGGCGATGATATCTATATCCACAGCGGCGGCTAAAACTTTACCGTTGTTATGGTCGGTGTGGTTGCCCAAAAGCTCGGTTCTGCCGGGCACAGAAAGCATATATACCTCACTGTCCCCGTAAAGGGTCAAAAAGGAATTTGCAAGGGATACCCAACGCTCACGCTGGGCGTTAACTCTGTCACCCCCGTAAAGCGCCGCAAAGGATTTATCGCATCCTCCGGATGTAATAAGATTTATTGTCTGTGTAACTGTCATATTAAAAGACCTCCGTTCAAGGCATACAAAATACAGAAATATCCCACATGGGAACATATTCTTTTTTGCGAATGTATAATTTATATTTTCCGTCTATACGGTGTAAAAGCAAAGGAAGCTCCCACAGATCTCCCGCACGGTGATAAAGAGATACGTTAAGTGAAGGGCGGTTTTTCCATATCGTTCCGCTTGCCCCTGCAAGCACTTCCCTTTCGTCCCCTTCAGCGTCTATCTTTATACAGCTCACCGCCGTATTTTCTGCCATAGAATCAATGCTTTTTACAGGTATTACCGTGTTCCCCCTGCCGGTTGAGGAATTTCTGCCTCCCCCGCCGGAAAACAAGGTTTCTCCATCCTTTCTGCCAGCCGCGGCATTATATGCGGTAAGACAGGGTATGTTTCTTTCCAGCATTTTTTTGTATGAGCGTTTATCAGGCTCAAAGCAAATAATACTTTTTATATCCGGCACGGCGCGGTAGTATTCTTCAGCCGTGTCACCGTTGTAGGCGCCTACGTCTATATATGCACCCAATGAATTAAAATATCCCTCCGGCGGAATATCGTCCCCTCTGGCGTGGGTAAGATAGGATAGTTCACCGGTAATACAATATGAAATTGCGTTTTTATAAAGCCGCTTGGACCTTTCATCCGCCAACAAGGAATAAACCTTTTCTATATCGGCACGGTGTTCGGAGATCAATTTTTTATCCGTTACGCCTTCCCCGCAAACAGCCATATAGGGTACGTACAAATGATGACGGGCGGCTACGGTTTGCAGTATATCCGCCTTTCTGCCCTCTAATCCAAAGCTTAAAACAGCGATAAAATCGCCGTATATCTCCTCTGCGGCAGACATTGACAAAACGGGATATCCCATAAAGGAATGACCGCGCACAAAACCGTCCGAAGCGAAAACACCGGATACCTCTATTCCTTGGGAATTAAGCAAAGCGTGAGCCTTTTCCGCCCCGTTGCCCATTCCGTAAAGCAGAACCTTTTTTCCCGAAAAGCGCAGATATTCAATTCCGTCCGTAAGGTTGAATACGTTTTCCAATACCTCCACCTCCGTCTGTGTATTCTACCACATTTTTTCAAAAAAGGGTAGTATTTTATGAAAAATAATGTTAGAATATATTTGTAAATATATAAAAGGAGCTTGTGTTATGAACATTTCCGTTGAAACTTACAGAGAT
>JAGCNA010000298.1 GCA_017646185.1 Clostridia bacterium | reverse complement strand
GCTGCTGAAGGCGCAATCAAGATCGCTCTTAACGCTAACAAGGTTAGAACTACTCCCCTTCGCGTAATCCTTAATGGTCTTGGTAAGGATGCTGCTTACATCATTTCTCGTATCAACGGCTTCACCTTCGTTGAAACTAAGTTTGATCCTTATTCAGAAACCGTTGAAGTTGTTTACGAAAAGGCTTACTCTAACGGCCCCAGAGCTAACGTTAAGTGCTACGGCGCTGATAACGTTCCCGAAGGCGTTGCTATAATGAAGCTGGAGAACGTTGGCGTTTCCATCACCGGTAACTCCACCAACCCCACCAGATTCCAGCATCCCGTTGCAGGTACCTATAAGAAGTGGTGTACCGAAAACGGCGTAAGCTACTTCTCCGTAGCATCCGGCGGCGGTACAGGACGTACTCTCCACCCCGATAATATGGCTGCAGGTCCCGCTTCTTACGGTATGACCGATACTATGGGCCGTATGCACTCCGACGCACAGTTCGCAGGTTCTTCTTCCGTTCCCGCTCACGTAGAAATGATGGGACTTATCGGTATGGGTAACAACCCCATGGTTGGTGCTACCGTTGCTTGCGCAGTTGCAGTTGAAGAGGCAATGAAATAAGCGTTAAATAAAGCGTTTCAAACAAACAAAAAGGACACAATATCCGCAAAACGGGCATTGTGTCCTTGTTTTTTTATTTTTCTAATCGAAATTCCGCAGCAAGTCGCAATGGAAATCTTCGGAGGGCATTTTTATCTTACCGTTCTTCTGCCAATAGTTAATTAAAACCGCATACAATGAAAAGAATAAATGACGGGTAAAAAAGTCCGCTTCATCCTGCAAATGCTTGGGGAATAGTTTTTTGTAGCCCGCAAGAAGAGAATCTACGTATTGTGCGTATTCTTCACCTAAAGGGAAAAGATGCTTTTCGGCAAGAGCGAAAAATTCATCCCTTTGCTCCTTTTTAAAAAGCGGAACGGTAACGACCAAAGAACCGTTTTCTTCTCGCTTGATATATCCATTTTGAATAGCCTCCGCCGCGCTTTCGGTATCATCACTCTTGCCGTGAAGAACAATATCCACACAGGCGTTTATCATATTATCGGTCATAATAGGACGGTAGCGGATGTTTCCGAAATGGCAATATACATCGTGAGAATACCCGCCGTTTGTTCCGTAATTACCGCAGCAGTTGACTGAAAGTCCTATTCTGGGATGGGCCCCTGTTTCGATACTGCCAATATACGCCCAACGGTAGCCGTCGTATTTGGGCTTTATCTCTACACGTGGCATTTTACAATATGCAGAGCGCAGGTAATTAAACGCTTGTACGCCGTAAAGATAAAACAGATCATCTTCACTTTTGCCGCCTCTGTAAAAATTAATATTCTTTGCTTCATCCGCTATCTTTTTTAAAGCATAAAACAGCTTATCCATCATAGGAAGCAATGCTTTTTCTGCGTTTTCTTCCAGATATATTCCGTATTTATCCGACCAGACAACAAAATCTGTACGATACTTACCCTTTGTTTGCTCGATAACTGCATTGCGTTTAACAAGGTTATCTACACGATCCTCTATATAGTACGCGGGGACGCCGCAGTATTTTGATAATTCCTCGATACTGTGCGCTTCTTCATTGCAATAACAAAGTATATTCTGTGATAAAGCGTCATCAATATATACAGTAGGAAACGGAATAGTTGTACCGTTATAATTTCCGCTGCCGTGAATATTTATATGCATTGTTTTTGGTCTGAGAGCAGTTTCATTCATTTCATTACACTCCTTTGTTAGCTTTCGCCGCGCTTCGGAAAGCCGCCACGTTATGGTCCCTTCGGGAATACACAGCTTTTCCGAAATCTGTTTTACGGTAAGGTTATCGTAATAATGGAGAATTATAATTTCACGATACTGCTTTGACAGCATAGCCACGGAACGTCTTAATTCGGAATACTGTTCTTCAAGCAAGGTGTAGTCGTCATCTTTATAAACAACTTCCTCGGGTATATCGTAAGTAAACATCGCGCGCTGTTTACCCATTTTACGTTTAAAGGTTTTAGTTACGTTTTTTGCAACCGCCCAAAGGAAAAATTCAAAGCTTTCCTCTTTTCTTAACTTTGGAAGTTCCTTTAAAACTGTGGTAAGAATTTCCTGAGAAAGTTCCTCCGCTTCTTCATAACTGAAAGTATGATTTAAAGAAAAGGCAAAAACTCTTTCCACGTATTGAGAAATTATATCGTTCTTCATTATCACTCACCTCCTTCCGTATATAAAGTGCATTAAAGAGCGTTTTGATTGGGTAAATTGATAAAAAATTTTAAAAATATGCGTACTCTTTATTCGAGTACGCAATTTTTGTCAGGTTGATTATTGCTTATATTTGACGATACGTGTCCATACCTCTTCCCTGCCAAGACCTTTTTCGGAAGAGAAAAGGATACATTCTGTACCGTGGCGGATGCGAAGGTCCGAAACAAGCTTTTGGGCGGAGGCTGCAAGATTTGTTTTATTAAGCTTATCGCACTTGGTGGCAACTATGGTATAAGGTATCTCATAGTGATTCATATATGCGATCATATCAGCATCGTCTGCGGTTATGCCGACCTTCATATCTAGAAGATGCAAAACGTGGCAAAGAGCGTTGTTATCTTTAAAATAACCTTGTGTAAGGTTGGACCAACGTCTTTTATCGCTTTCGCTTCTTCTTGCAAATCCGTATCCGGGAAGGTCCACGAGATACAGAGATTTATCAACAAGATAAAAGTTTACCGTTATGGTTTTACCCGGCTCGGAGCTTACGCGGGCAAGCTTTTTTCTGCCCAACAAGCAGTTAACAAGGGAGCTTTTTCCCACGTTGGAACGTCCCGATAAAGCTATCTGGGGCAAGCCCTCTTTTAAAAGCTGTTTAGGCGCGCCTGCGGTAACGTCCAGCACGGTATTATGTAAATTAAGTCCGCATACGTTCATTTCCATACAGGTTACCTCTCGTTAAGGGCGGTTTTAAGTACCTCGCCCACTTCGGAAACGGGAACAAACTCAAGGCCTTCTTTAAGCTCGGGTGCGAAATTAACGGTATCCTTAAGGTTATCCTTGGGGATAATTACCTTGGTAATACCGGCTTTTTTCGCCGCCATACACTTTTCCTTCAAGCCGCCGATAGGAAGCACTCTGCCGGTAAGGGTTATTTCACCCGTCATGGCAACGGATTGCTTTACGGTCTTGCCCGTTAATTCGGAAACAAGGGCTGTGGTAATGGTAACGCCTGCAGAGGGTCCGTCCTTGGGGATTGCACCTTCGGGAACGTGGATATGAATATCAAGCTCCTTGTGGAAATCCTTGCTTACGCCAAGCGCATCGCTATGCTTGCGGATATAGCTTACCGCCGCTTTTGCGGATTCCTTCATAACGTCACCCAGATGACCGGTAAGTTCCAGTCTGCCCGTACCTGACATGGTAACACACTCCACACGGAGCATCTCTCCGCCGAGAGAGGTCCACGCCAGACCGTTAACTACACCCACCTCGTCATTATCATATATAAGGTCGGGAAGATATTTTTCGGGTCCAAGCAAGGTAACAACGGATTTTTCGTCCACACGGTAGGATTTTATTCCCTCGGACACCATAAGCTTTGCTATCTTACGGCAAACGGAGGCTATCTCTCTGTCAAGATTACGTACG
>JAGCNA010000297.1 GCA_017646185.1 Clostridia bacterium | reverse complement strand
CCTTGCGGTTTTTGCAATTTCTGCGGTTTCTATGATCTCACCCGGCATCAGCCGTACCCTTATAAACGATTATATTACCGCAAAGGGTATCGATACCGGCGACAGCAAGGTGTTTGTGGGATTTATCACCCTTATTCTCGCCATGGCGGGAACGGGACTTTTGGGAACCTTACTTTCCGTGCTCCGCAGTACGCTGGTGGTAAAGGCCTCCACGGGATTACTTACCGACCTGCGTAAAACGGTATACGATGCCATACAGAAATTATCCCTTGCAGGGGTTTCCCGCCGTACCGCAGGTGAACTTATAAACCGTGTTACCGAGGATACGCAGGTGCTTCGTGACGTACTTGTAAACGATCTTCCCGCACTTATACAGCAGGTCATCATCTTTGCGGCGGTTACGGTAATACTGCTTGTTATGAACCCTATGCTGGCGTTGGTCATCCTTTTGCCCGTGCCCGTAATGCTGGTGGTTTTCCGTGTGCTTATGAAGTATACCCACCGTCTGTACGGCGCCCAGTGGCAGGCAAATTCCGAAGGCGGCACCGCATTGCACGATATCTTTTCGGGTATCCGTGTTGTAAAGGTGTTCGGCGCCGAGGAGTACGAGAAAAAACGGTTTGAAAAAGCGGCACGCAAGTTCAGGGACGTTTCCGTGCGCAACGAGCTTATATGGAACCTCACCATGCCCGTGGCGGATTTTGTGCTCTCTCTGGGAAATTACGCCGCAATATATATTCTGGGCAGTATGCTTTTGGGTAACGAGATAGGACTTGGCGATATGGCGCTGGTGCTTTCTTACGTTTCCATGATCTACGGACCCCTCCGCTGGATGTCAAATATGCCCCGCCGTCTTACAAGAGCCTTCACAAGTATGTCCAAGGTCTTCGAGATTATCGACGAAGAGCCGGAAATTTACGATAAAGAGGATTGTATCGAAGGGGAAATAGAGGGCAACATTTCCTTCAAAAACGCATATTTTGGCTATAATTCATACGAAAACGTGCTTAAAGACGTTTCCGTGGATATAAACAAAGGGGAAATGGTAGGTATCGTCGGCAGGTCCGGTGTGGGTAAATCCACTATGATAAACCTCATTATGCGCCTTTACGATCTTACGGGCGGAACCCTCACCATAGACGGAAGGGATATTAAGGATTATTCCCAGCACGCCTTGCGTTCCCGTATCGGCGTTGTGTTGCAGGAAACCTATCTGTTCCGAGGCACGGTGTACGATAATATCGCCTACGCCAAACCTGATTGCACGGCAGAAGAGGTTATAAACGCCGCAAAGCTGGCAAACGCCCACAACTTTATTATGCGCCTGCCCGATGGATATAACACCTATATCAGCGAGCGTGGCTCCTCCCTTTCCGGCGGTGAAAAACAGCGTATCGCCATTGCCCGCGCCGTACTCCGTGACCCGAAAATACTCATTCTTGACGAAGCAACCGCTTCTCTGGATACGGAAACGGAAAAAATGGTGCAGGATGCGGTGCAGGCACTTTCCCAAAACCGCACCACAATAGCAATCGCCCACCGTCTTTCCACCCTGCGCAAGTCCACAAAGCTTATAGTTTTGGAAAAAGGCACGGTAGAGGAGATCGGCACCCACGAGGAATTAATGAAATCCGGCGGAAGGTACTCAAAATTAGTGTTAGCACAGCGTAAGATGTCGAAAATGCAATAACACAAAAAGCTCCGAGAAATCGGAGCTTTTTTAATGAGGACTGATGAATGATGAATGACCCACCCCGAAAACGCTATGCGTTTTTGGGGTGGTTTTTACCTTCGCTCTCGCTCGGTCTGCAAACAGCCACGGCTATTCGATAATCGTAGGGGACGATATCCCTATCGTCCCGCTAATAATTGTATTTGTTTTTTGCCTCGCAAAAACCTACCGAAACGTTGCTTTAGCAACATATCACGTTATCGGCAAAATATCAACACGAAAAACGCCTTGTTTTTAAATATTTTTGCCGATAACTTTTGTGTTGCTTTTTTTGATTTTATATTATATAATAAACTGTAAAAATATGAAAACATCGGAGATATAATATGAAACTTGGTATCGTAGGCTTGCCCAACGTGGGCAAAAGCACACTTTTTAACGCACTTACAAAAGCAGGCGCGGCGTCTGCCAACTATCCGTTTTGCACTATCGAGCCCAACGTGGGTGTGGT
>JAGCNA010000296.1 GCA_017646185.1 Clostridia bacterium | reverse complement strand
TTTACTGACATTACCTTTACCTTTGCTGTTTTTTGAGGTAATATATGTTCACAGCAGACGTCGGCTGAGTTTTTCTTAACGGAGGTAAAATATGGAACTGACAATAGGTGCAAATATAAAGCGTTTGCGGGGAATAAAAAATATTACACAGGAACAGCTTTCTGTTGCGATGAATGTTACCTGCGCCGCCGTAAGCAAATGGGAACGGGGCGAAACTTATCCGGATATAACTCTGCTACAGCCGCTGGCATACTTTTTCGGAGTTACTCTTGATGAGCTTATGGGATATGACCAGAAAAAGGTACAAGCGGATATTGACAACGTTATAGATCTATACAAAAAACATTGGCGCAGCGATTGGCAAAAAGCACGTGAGATTATAACAAAAGCTTACCGCGATTATCCCAATGATTATTGGATAATGCATTATTATATGTGGAATATCGGCGGAGATTTTGCCGATAACGATCCTGCGGTTTTGATTGCACATAAGGACGAATTTCTTGCTATTTGTGAAAAAATACTGGATGGCTGCACAGAAGAAGGACTGCGCCTTAATGCGTGGAATATGAGAGCAAAAATACTTCACGCAGAAGGAAAGACAGAAGAAGCGTTGGAAATATATAAAACCAAGTTTGCGGATTGGTATTCAACCGGAGAGCAAAAGACAGAACAACTATTTGCAAAAGACACTGAAGAGTATTACTTCCACGTGCAAAGAAATATGTATGAACTGGTAGCTTTTGCGGGAGATAAGCTTGGCCGCAAAATCTTTTTCGATAGCAAACTTTCTTTAAAAGAAAAAGCCGAAAAAGGTATAAAGTACGGCAATATTATGCTGAATGCTTTTCACGAAACGGGGGATGTGTTTTTCGCCGGTCTTGCGGAAGCATTTCTCGGCAGGTTAAGAAACGATATGACCTACAGAGGCGGTGCGGATGAAGATATTATCGCTCTGCTGGATATGAACCTTTGCGCGGCACAAAAAATATCCGAAGCAGTTAAATACGATACTGCCGTATACCGAGCATATTTCCCTAAGCGCAGAAACGTAACCGCCGAAAGTTTTCTTTCGTGGATAGTAGATTATCTTTTGAATCCCGATCCCGCAAATGAAAGGCTGAAACAGCTTTTGAAAAATCCCGATTACAAGGCAGTTTTGGAAAAATACAGTTGAATATGGCACTAAAAAATGCACGGGTCTTCCGTGCATTTTTGTTATTTTATAAGCAATTTATAAAGCGTTGGCTCGAAGCCGAATTCGTTTATGACCGAGTTTATCTCGTCCAGCGCTTTTTGTTTTACTGCTCGGGGAGTGGACGGACGTTTTACGGCGCGGATAAGGATATTTTTCGGGGTGTGGTCAAGCTCGATAAATTCCATTATCTGGGTCTTATAGCCGCAATATTCAAGTATATTTCCTCTTACCGCATCGGTGGCGAGGGCGCAAAAGCGCTCTTTGATAATGCCGTAACGGGAAAGCAGCTTTAAGGAAGCGGGGTTCATTTGCTCGTTCAGCTCGTGCTGACAGCAGGGCACGGAAAAGATCATCCTTGCACCCCAGTTTACGGCGTTATACAAAGCGTAATCGGTGGCGGTATCGCAGGCGTGGAGAGTAACCACCATATCCACCTGAAAAGGCGCTTTATAGCCGTTTATATCCCCAAGCTCAAAGCGTAAACCGTCATAGCCGTATTTACGGGCAGAGGCTTCGCACTTTTCTATTACCTCTTTTTTAAGGTCAAGACCTATCATATTTACCTTTTTGCCCTTAACGGCGGTAAGGTAATAATATAAAATAAAGGTGAGATAGGATTTGCCGCAGCCGAAATCTATTACGTTTAAGGTTTCCGAAGGGTATGCGGAAATTTCATCGTCCACCGTTTCAAGAAAGCGGTTTATCTGCTTGTACTTGTGGTACATAGCGTTTATTACCTTGCCATCCTTGGTAAACACACCCATATCCACAAGCGGAGGGATATTTTCTCCTTGGGAAAGGATATAGTTTTTTTCTCTGTTGTGCTGTGTGTCACCCCCTGATTTAAGGGAGGTGTTTCCTTTTACGGAATACCTGCTTACCCCTTTTTTGGAAATAAGCAAGATGTGTTCTTTGTTTTCTCCGAATCCGTTCACCTGCTTGTAATTTCCGTAAACAAGCTCCGCACAGCGAAAAGCAAGTTCATTTTCCGAAACGTTTTCGTGAAACACCTGCTTTTGGGTGTATTTGGAGATCTGAAATCCAAAGGGCTTTTTGTCTGCGGTTATCTTTTTATATTCCGCCGTTTTGGAAACGGGATTGCTTATAACAAAGGCAGTTGCTCCCAGTGACACGGCTTTTTCAAAATATTCGCGTATGCTTTCCATTTTTATTCTTCCTCACAGAAAGGCAGTTCTGTCATACGGAGCTTTGCGCATCCGTAAGGGTATAATTCCACCTCGGTTATTTCCCCTTTGCCCACACGGCTTTCGGGATATTTTGCGCATACGGTATCGTATCCCTCCGCATATCCCCAATCAATCTTTTTCACCTTTGCTTTTACGGTAACGGGAGGGTTTTGGGAAGAAAAAGGAGTTTCCCATACATCACGGTATTCCGCTTTTAAAGCAGTATCAGCAAAGCCGAACTCCCAAGAAGTTAAGGGATAATATTCGTAATCGCAGTAAGGGAATTTGCGCTCCACCCCGTCCCGCTCATATTCTTTTTTGAGGGTGCGGTACTCTATGGGCAGGGAGAACAAAAGGGAACCCATTTCCACCGTGTTAAGCTCCCCTGCCCGTTTTACAAAGCGGGGAGTTACGTCAAAGGACACGTTAATGACCTTGTTTTCCCCTGCCTTTACGGGCACGGAAACCTCCTCTACCCACGCCTTTTCGCCGTTAACGGTATAATCGACAGCAAAGGTGGGCACGCGGAGAACGAGAGTAAAATCCTTTTCCGCTTTTACGGTGTATTTAAAGGTGTTTTTGAAGGGATACTCGGTTTCGAGAGAAATATAAACGTCCTTTGTCTTAAGTACCGAAGGAACGGGAACGAGGTTTATCACGTTATCCCCGTTATGCATAAAGGCAGACAGCACAAGCTTTGGCCAGCCCTGACCGAAATTTGCGGTACAGCATCCGTAGTTGGGCTCCAGCCCGAAAAGATGGGCTTCGCTGTTGTTGGTACGGAAAACGGATTTTCCGGGGA
>JAGCNA010000036.1 GCA_017646185.1 Clostridia bacterium | reverse complement strand
TTCTCCCGTTGCATTTGCGGTAACGGAATTCCAATCCGTTACGGTGAAAACAAGCTGGCAATCCGCAATTGCGCCATTGGGTGCAAGCAACGCTATATCCTTAAAGGTAAATGTCTTTTTATCCGAGCTTATTTCCGAAGGCGCCTTGCCTCCAACGGTTATGTTAAGATATTCTACTGCGCTGTTAAATTCAAGCACCAGATCGCATCTTACCGCAACCTCAGAATCATTGTCTATTTCTATGGTGTATATATTGTCTTGCGCACCTTTGTTTACAAACTTGGCGTTTACGTTGTGAACGGTAGTTGCCACATCAAATTTTGCGACTCGTGCCGTATCGTCCCCATTGCCCGTGGAAAGGAATTTTGCGTACAACCCCGAAAGCAGGGAAACGGAGATAAGCATAAGACAGAAAAGTGCGCCCGCAATAAAAATCATTGTCTGACCGGATGTTAATCTGCTTTTAGTTTTCATTACGCCGCCTTCCTTTCTGTTTTAGTTTATTTTTCTTCGCCTTCGCCGTTTTGCTTTTCTTTTTGCTGTTCTGCAAGCAAGCGGCGGATTTCTTCTTTTATGGGTTCCAGATCCTGTTCGGATTCACGCTTTTCCTTTTTAAAGGAAAGCTCCATAAGCAGTATCGCCGCGCCGAAAACTATTACCGCCGCCAAAGGGGATCTTAAAATATCAAACGCTTTTCCTGCACCGGGCAAAACCTTAATGACCTTGCCCTTAACAACATCGCGGGTAATAGGCTCGTCTGCGGTGTTGTTTGCATCGCCCTTTGTGGTGATATTATCGCCGTCGATACTGATTACTCTGTGAACAACAAGTATGCCGTGGTCATTGAACACTACCATATCGTCCACGCCGAAATCATCCGTCTTTTTAACGATGATCACATCGTCCACGGAAAGTTCCGGCTCCATACTGCCGGAAAGCACTACGGATATACCCACGCCGAAGGGCATAGGCATATTATCGCCCGCAACGTTTTTTGCGTTCCAGTTGTAAAACTGAATTCCTATAAATACGCTTGCGATAAAGATAACTACCGCGCGTATAATAAAATTCACTGTTTTTTTATTGGTTTTCTTCATTATATATTATTTCTGCTTGTGCCTTTTTGGTTTTGAATACAAGCGCAAGTCCTACAAGCGCCAGAAGTGCTATTACGAACCACCATACGAAGGAGCCGTCGTCGCCCAGAACGGGAGTGTCCTCTCCGTCGGAGCATTCGGGGTCGGCGCTTTGCATTGCGGTGGTGCGTATTACTATGGTAAGGGAAAGATCTTCTCCCGCTGCCGCCATATTGCCAAGGAGGGTATCGTATTCATCGTTCCCCTCAAACGCCCACTCCCAATCAAGGGTATAGGTAGCGTATCTGCCTGCGCCGAGGGTGGATTCGGTGTTTACCGTGTTAAGAGCGAGCACGTCCTCACGGGTTTCGTCACTGCCCAGAATATATCCGCCGTTTTTCTCGGTAAGCCGTACGGTTACGGGAATTGCGTATTCTTCGTTGGAGAAAAACGCTTCCATTTCCAACGTATAATCCAATCCGATAGTTCCGGAGTTTTCAAGTGTGAAGGTATATTCGTTTTGTGTACCGGGGGCGATAACCTTGTCCTCGCCGCTGCCTTGTACTGTCAGCATACCTTCGCCGTTTTCATAAGAAAACTTGAATATTTCTACGTTTGTGTTTGCCTGCCATACGGTATTTTCGTCATAAACCGAATATC
>JAGCNA010000295.1 GCA_017646185.1 Clostridia bacterium | reverse complement strand
GGCCGGCGTCTGTAATGGAATCGCCTTGGAAAAGAATGGTTTTCATAAAAAGCTCCTTTATTTTTAGTTGTATTTTACAACCTGAGTAAGCAGGCAATGGAGAACGTAACGCTCTTTTGAGTTGGTATAGCTGTTTGTACAGGTAACGAGGGTCGCTATTTTTGAAGAAGAGTCATGCGGTAAAGAGCAAGGAATGATGGAACGGGAACGGATCATATCCAGATATTCCACGAAAGATGCGTAAGACTGGAAGCTGGTTTTGGTGAAATCCGTACCGTCGGATCTGTATCCGGAAAAAGGCTTGTAAATGTACAAAGCGTCCTCGGTATATATTTCTATACGCATTGTTTCTGCCGTGGAATTGCGGTTAGCACTCTCAAACCAGTTACGCAAGGAACGGAACATGGTGCCGTTGGTCATATTATGACCGTATACAACGGTGTTCAGGTTATTGTTGTATATATCCGAAAGGCGGTAATCTACGTATATACTGCCGCCGTTGGCGTAATTGCCCTTATAATCGGAGCGTATGTAGGTATCGTTGGTGTCGCCCTTTAAGACGGGGTAATCTATATTGGTGCCCGTTACAACTATCCACGCATAAGTATCGGGATACTTGGCCTTGAGTGCGGTAACTGCGGCTTTATATTTTGCGTATCTTGCAGGATCGTCGTATTCGTTATCCTTTGAGCCCGTAACGGTGTTGTTATCCATAACCAGATTTATGGAATCGTACAAGGAAAGCAGGTTATCCGGTGTGATGGTGGACGCCAGCGGCGACAATGCGCTTTCCACAATTACCTCCGTAAGCGTATCCTGCTCTTTTTTATCCGCAATAAATCTTTCCACCACGGAATTTGAAGAATACAAAAATATTGCTATAAACACGCAGGCGAGGACGGCGCGCAAGATGCTGTCTGCCCCCATACGTTTCTTTTTATGTTTACTGCTGTCATAACCGGTCTGATCCGGTGTCATGGAAGACAAGGAAGACAGGAATTGATTATTATCTTGCATACTTAAAATAATGCCCCTTTTAGTTTTTGCTATTGCTATTATAGTGAAAAATGTTTAATTAAGCAAGTACGTATTGTAAATTTTTTTGCTTTGCTGACAAAAAGATTTATAAAATTCAAAAAGGAATTGACAAATCGGGGTTTTTGGTATATTATATATCGTGTTTAACTATGTAAACAATTTAAAGGAGAAATAAAATGAGTTTAAAGAGTGTTAACAGAGAAACTCAGAACCTTGCAGAACTTGAGATACTGATCGAAAAATCCGTGTTCGACGCAGAGGTTGACAAGGTGTTCAAGAAGAATGCCGAAAAAATTACCGTTCCCGGTTTCAGAAAGGGAAAGGCTCCCCGCAAGATTATCGAAAAAATGTACGGCACCGCATACTTCTTCGAAGAAGCTATTGATAACCTGCTTCCCGATGAATACGCTGCTGCTGTTGCAGAAGCAGGTATTGACCCTGTTTCCCGTCCCGAGATAGACGTTAAGTCTATGGACGACAACGGTGTTTTGCTTACCGCAAAGGTTTACACCAAGCCCGAAGCTGTTGTTGCAGATTACAAGGGCATTGAAGTTAAAAAGGACAAGGTTCGCGTAACAAAAGATGAGATCGCCGCAGAGATTGACAAAATCCGTGAGCGTAATGCGCGTATACTTACTCTTACCGACGTTGCTGCTGAAAACGGCGACGAGGTAGTTATAGATTTCGAAGGCTTTGTTGATGGCGTTGCTTTCGAAGGCGGCAAGGCAGAGAAATATTCTCTTAAGCTTGGCAGCCACTCCTTCATTGAAGGCTTTGAAGAACAGCTTATCGGCAAGGTTCCTTCCGAAGAGCTCTTTGATATCAACGTTAACTTCCCTGCTGATTACGGCGCAGAAAACCTTGCAGGCAAGCCCGCAGTATTCAAGATCAAGCTTCACGAAGTAAAGCGTACCGATCTTCCCGTGCTTGACGAAGAATTTGTTAAGGACGTTTCCGAATTTGATACCGTTGCTGAATACGAAGCAGATATCAAGGCTAAAATCAAGGAAAGAAAGACTGCTGACAGCGATCGCAAGCTGGAAGAAGATCTTATCAACGCTATCGTTGAAAAGACCACTGTTGAAATTCCCGATTGCATGATCGAAACCGAAATCGACGGCTATGTTCGCGATTACGATTACCGTCTGCAGATGCAGGGCGGCTCTCTTGACCTGTACTACAAGTACACCGGTCAGACCGAAGAGCAGCTCCGTGAATCCTTCAAATCCGGCGCAGAGAAGCAGGTTAAGACCCGTCTTGCTCTGGAATTTATCTCCAAGACCGAGAATATAACCGCTACCGAAGAGGAGATCGAAGCAGAATACGCAAAGATCGCCGCAGGTTATGCTGTTGAGATAGAAAAGGTTAAGGCTTCTATCCCCGTTTCCGGTATTACCGAAGACGTTGTTCTCCGCAAGGCTGTTGATTTCGTTAAGGAAAACGCAGTTATTAAATAAGCTTACCAAAACTACGGGCTGTCTCATTCAGGTGCGGCAGCCCATATTTTTTAAAACTATTGTATGAAAGGATAGTGTTTTTTATGGCTTTAGTGCCTTACGTTGTAGAGCAAACAAACCGCGGCGAGCGTTCTTACGATATCTTCTCCCGCCTGCTTAACGACAGAATTATTTTTCTTTGCGACGAAGTGAACGATGCTACCGCATCTCTTGTAGTTGCTCAGCTTCTGTATCTGGAGGCGCAGGATGCCGACAAGGACATTTGCCTTTATATTAACAGCCCCGGCGGAAGCATTTCCGCAGGTATGGCTATTTTTGACACCATGAACTTTATCAAGTGTGATGTTTCCACTATCTGTATAGGTATGGCAGCATCTATGGGCGCATTCCTCCTTGCCGCAGGCACAAAGGGAAAGAGAATTGCTCTGCCCAACAGCGAGATAATGATACATCAGCCCTTGGGCGGTATGCAGGGTCAGGCTTCGGATATTAAGATCCACGCCGAGCACATACTCCGCATCAAGGATAAAATGAACACCATTCTCGCAGAGCGTACCGGTCAGGATATCGAAGCTATCCGCCGTGATACTGACAGAGACAACTACATGACCGCAGAGCAGGCGCTTGCATACGGTCTTATTGATAAAATTATTGAAAAGAGATAAAAGATGGCAAAAAGCAAAATATGCTCGTTCTGCGGAAGACCGTCATTTAAGGTAACCGAGCTTGAGATCGGCGGTCAAAACCTTGATTTTTGTGATGATTGCATTTCTATTTGCGAAGAGATCGTGGCAGAATACGAGGCAAAGCTGATGGGCGATAATGACGAAACGGGTATCGCACTGACCACTGCAGAAGCAAACGGACTTCCTACCCTGAAGGAAGAGAAAAAGCTGATGAAGCCTATGGAAATAAAGGCGGCGTTAGATGAATACGTTATAGGTCAGGACGCGGCAAAGAAAGCCCTTTCCGTAGCCGTATATAACCACTACAAGCGTATTAACTCTCTTACAGGTCCCGATGACGGAGTGGTGCTTCAAAAGAGCAACGTGCTGTTGCTGGGCCCCACAGGCGTTGGTAAGACCCTGCTTGCCCAGACCTTGGCAAAGATACTTGACGTTCCCTTTGCTATTGCAGACGCAACCACACTTACCGAAGCGGGCTACGTTGGCGAAGACGTGGAGAATATACTGCTTCGTCTTATTCAGGCGGCGGATTTTGATATTGCCAAAGCGGAAAAAGGTATTATTTACGTTGACGAGATCGACAAGATCTCCCGCAGAAGCGAAAACCGTTCCATTACCAGAGATGTTTCCGGCGAAGGCGTACAGCAAGCTCTTCTTAAAATTCTTGAAGGAACCCAATCCAACGTACCTCCTCAGGGCGGAAGAAAGCATCCCAACCAGGAATATATTCAAATAGATACCACCAACATTCTGTTTATCTGCGGCGGCGCTTTTGACGGTATAAACGATATTATCGAAAGCCGTAACGGAAGACAGATTATCGGATATTCATCCGGCATAACCGCAAAGAAGGACAAGGAAGAGATTATTAAGGACGTTGTTCCCCACGACCTTGTAAAATACGGTCTTATACCCGAGCTTATCGGCAGACTTCCCGTTATCGTGGCGCTGGATGCTCTTGACAGAGATGCGCTGGTGCGTATACTGCGTGAGCCTAAAAACGCTTTGACCAAGCAGTACAGAAAGCTGTTTTTGTTTGACGGAATCGAGCTTTCATTTACCGATGAAGCGATTGAAAAGATTGCAGACAAGGCGATTGAGCTTAAGACGGGCGCAAGAGGACTCCGCGGAATTCTGGAAGGCGTTATGACCGACCTTATGTATGAAATGCCCTCTCGGGATGACGTAAAAGAGCTTACGATTACTGCGGATATGATTAAACAGTAAATTATTTAAATAACAAAAAACCGGCTTTGAAAGCCGGTTTTTTTATTATCGGGATGATTTGTGAAGTTTAATTACTTCTTTTTCTTAGCAACAACTGCGATTACAGCTACGATAACTACCAGAGCTACAACGCCAAGGCCGATCCACAAAGCGGTGTTGCCGCCTTCGGGAGCTTCTTCGGTTTCGGAAGAATCTGCGGGCTTGGATTCATCTGCAGGCTTGGATTCGTCTGCGGGCTTGGATTCGTCTGCAGGCTTGGATTCGTCTGCAGGCTTGGATTCGTCTGCGGGAACGGATTCGTCTGCGGGAACGGATTCATCTGCGGGAGTAGATTCGTCGGGAGTTTCTGCATCTGCTTCAACATCGGTACCGGTGCCGGTGGGTTCGCCGTAAACAGCTACTTCGGAAACGAACATAAATACGCCGGTGCCGCCCTTTACGAATTCATACTTGATGTACTGTGCATTGATGGGAGCATCGAGTTCGAGAACTGCCCAGCCGATTGCGTCTGCACTGAAAGTGAGATCGCCGAGATACTTATAATTCTCGCCGTCAAGAGAAGCGTATGCTTTGATAGCTTCGGGAGATGCGATACCGGAAGTATCCTGTGCATCCCAAATGTGCGCTTCGATAGAATCGATAGCATTTTTCTTTTCGCCAAAATTTACAGTAATAATGCCGGTAACGCCATCATAGTTGTTATCTGCATTATCTGCGTTGCAGTAAAAGCCTGCCCAAAGGTTGTTGTAGGAATCGGTACCTACCTGACCGTCTGCGAGATCGCCGTTGTAAGTATCCTTGTAAGCGGGACCTTCAACAGTTGAGCCGGTAACGTAGTTTGTGCCGCCCTTTGCAAAAGCGGTAAGGGAGAATGCGGTTAATGCCATTACGAGAACGAGCATCATTGATAAAGCTTTTTTCATGTTGTTTTTCTCCTTTTTTATTTTTTGTTTTTGCATATTAAAATCACCGGAATTTATGTACCCGATGTGATTTCCATAAGGGGATCCATATACTGCTGATGTCTGCGGTTGAGTTCTTCTGTATACTCGCGCTTTGCGCCCTTGTGCAGCTCTCTGAGATACTGATGGTGGTTGGACATTATCTCTGCATTTTCACGGGCGAGGAGCAAAAGTGCGATAGAGGAGCACTGGTCAGCCGCACGCTCAAGATGGGTTAAGGTTTCTACAAAAATAAGTCCCGTGGATACAAGGCAGGTGCCCAATTTAAGACGCTCGATATGTCTGTCTTTAAGAAGTGCGATCATATCGTCTATGGTTTCTTCAAGAGGCTCTACCTTTTCTGCGGTAGAAAGATCTCCCGTTTCCACAGCGCTTACGGTAAGCTCTACGATTTCCTGCACTGCGGAGCACATAAGCTCAAGCTCTTTCTTTGCACCGGAGGAAAAGGTGGTTCCGTCCCGCTTCATGCTTTCCGCAAATTCAAGAATATCGGTAGCGTAATCGCCGATACGCTCGAAATTGGTGTTGGTCTGCATAAGGCTGTTTATTGCACGGGTCTGTGCGCCGGATTTGGCGTGTCTTGACAGACGGACAAGGAAGTTATCGCAGGTATCGGTGAATTCATCTATACGGTCTTCTCTGGCGCGTATCTTTTCTCCGTCCTCTGCGGAATATTTACCGAACATATCGAAAGAAAGGGTGAGATTGCTTGCGGCGGTTCTGCCCATTTCCGCAATTGCCTTTTCTGCTTCGGCGATTGCGATATCGGGAGAGATGAACAGCTTTTCATCAAGCACACGGAAGGGCTTTACAAAATCCTTTGCGGGGTCGTCCTTTACCAGCTTCATGCTCAGCTTTACAAGCAAGCCTGCGAAGGGTAACAGAACCAATGCGGTTGCGAGATTGAATATCGTCTGGAAATTTGCGATAGCGCCGCTGTCCGAAACGGAATTCCAAAGTTCGGGGAAAGCGCCGCAGGCACGAAGTATTGCCATTACTGCCATAAACAGCACGGTACCGATAACATTGAAAACTATATGTATTATACCTGTACGCTTTGCGTCCTTGTTGCTTCCGATAGAGCATACCATTGCGGTGGTAACGCAGGTACCGATATTTATACCCATGATCATAGGATATACCAAAGAGAAGGTAAGAGTACCGGTGGAGGAAAGTGCCTGCAAAATACCAACGGTTGCGGAAGAGGACTGAATGATAACGGTTATAACCAAGCCTACCAGTATGCTGAGCACGGGGATTTCGGTTACTTTTGTGATCATATCAACAAAAAGCTGAGAATTTTCCAAGCCTTCCACAGCGCCGGTCATATTCAAAAGACCGATAAACAGTACGCCGAAGCCTGCAAAAATTTCGCCGGAGTTTTTAAACTTACTGGATTTGGTGAACATTACAAGGATAATACCTATTACAAGGGCAACAGGTGCAAGGGTTTCCGGCTTGAATATCTTTAAAACAATATTTCCGCCCGAATCTATATCCATAAGTCTGATAAGCTGTGCGGTAACGGTGGTACCTACGTTGGCACCCATTACGATTCCCGTTGCCTGCTTAAGATTAAGTATGCCTGCCGAAATAAGACCTACCGTAAGCACGATTGTTGCGGTAGAGGACTGAATAACCGCGGTTACGACAGCACCCGTAAGAAAACCGAGAAATACATTGTGGGTTAGCTTGCCCAACACGGTTTTAAGCGCGCTGCCTGTGGACTTCTTAAGACCGTCGCTCATTATCTCCATACCATAGAGAAACATAGCAAGTCCGCCCAGCAGCGTGATTATATCGAAAACGTCCATAATTAAACCTCCTGTTTTTTTAGGACTGTATTTACTATTTCAAAACAAGCTCTTTGATAGTATCAAAGTCTTTCTGTGAAATTTCCCCGTCTTTATCCGTATCTGCGGCGGCAAATGCGGTTACGGAAGCTTGAAGAGTTCCCGAAGCTATGCGGCGCGCCGCAAGGTAATCCGCTATTTCATATTTACCGGAAAGATTTACATCGCCTATTATATATTCACCGGGCTTTTCCTCTTCTTCGGTTTGCGCGGAAACGCCTACAACCATTTCGGAAACGAAATTGTGAAGAGAATTATCGGGCAGAAATTCTGCCTTTACGTATCTTGCTTTAAGCTTTTCGGCGGTTTTCATGGTGGCGTATGCGTATTTTTCTTTGCTTATAATAACGGCAACGGTACCCACCTCTGTGAAATTAACGCCATCTTCTGAAACGGAATACGTAACCGTATTGGGTTTGGATATACCGCTTTCCAGAGCGTAGCCGAACTGAATATCAAAATAAGACAGATCGTCGCGTATTTTGCCAAGATCTACGGTAATAAAGAATTTTTCGCCCTTTTCAAGCATAGAACCGTGCATATCGTGCCATTCCGTGCCCAAAGAGGAGGAAGCAAGTATTCCGTCGGTAAGCTCTTTACCGTCTATCTTCATATAGGGTGCGTCCCATTCTGCCGTGTTGGTATAAGGTGTGAAGGCATCATATTTACAGCCGGTGGAGATAATTTCGTATCCCTCTCCCCAAACATGGCTCCGTCTTTTCTGCCCAACAGCAAGCTCCGAAACGAACACGAAGGATTTGGCAGACGTAGGGAATACCGCCTTTACGTATCTTGCTTTAAGCTTTTCGGCGGTTTTCATGGTGGCGTATGCGTATTTTTCTTTGCTTATAATAACGGCAACGGTACCCACCTCTGTG
>JAGCNA010000294.1 GCA_017646185.1 Clostridia bacterium | reverse complement strand
GTAACGGATATTTTCCGTATCCGTATCGGAAGCGAAGGTTATACGGTAGGAAGCGCGCAGGGGGTTGTTTTCCTCTGCGTCAAACCAATCCAAAAATTCTGCGTCAGACCCTTCGGATTGCTTGAATTCCTCAAAAGCTTCCTGCTTGCTCATAAATACAACGTCTGTAACGTGCTCAAGGGCTTTTATAGCATCCTCGGTCTTTTTGTCGTATTCGTGAAGATTATATTCGTTTTCATCTTTGCTTTCTTCGGCGCTTTCCTCGCTCTCCTCACCTTCTTCGGCTTCGGGAGCATCGTCCAGCCAGACGATCATTTTGTTTACGTCGTCAAGCGCTTCGAAATTTTTGTTAATGTTGTCAATTATCAAAGCGAAGGTACCGGTAACCACCATACAGCACACAAGCACCAAAAGGCTGGCTGTGCTCATAATGGGGTTTCTGAATATACCCTTTATACCTTGGCCGATATGAAAGAAAAAGGTGTTTATAAGCTTCATTGCTCTGCTCCTTCCTCTTCTTCATCCGCACGCTCCGGTTCGGCAGGTGCAGGTGCGGCTTTTGCGGGGATATCGCTTACGATATGGCCGTTTTCTATCTTGATCACGCGCTTATTGTAATAGTTGACCATATTATGATCGTGGGTTACCACGATAATGGTCTTGTCCATTTTGTTAATGCGCATAAGCAGTTCGAATATTGCCTTGCTCATCTCGGGGTCGATATTTCCCGTAGGCTCGTCTGCAATAATAATATCGGGGTTGTTTACAAGAGCACGGGCGATAGCGATACGCTGTCTTTCACCGCCGGACATTTTATCCGGATAGCTCTTTGCGCGGTGGGCAAGTCCCACAAGGCTCAAAACGTGGGGAACACGTTTTTTGATCTCGGAAGGGCGGGCGCCTACAACACGCATGGCAAACGCCACGTTTTCGTATACGGTTTTGTTATCAAACAGTCTGAAATCCTGAAACACCATACCGATAGAACGGCGGAGCTTGGGGATTTTATATTTTCTCAGACGGTGCATTTTGAAATCGTTTATGTACATTTCACCGTCGGAAACTCTTTCCTCTGCTATAAGAAGCTTGGTAAGAGTGGTTTTTCCCGCACCGGACTGACCGACAACAAATACGAATTCGTTATCCTCTATTGTAAGATCAATATTCCTCAAAGCGGCATTGCCGTTGGGGTATATCATGGAAACGTTTTTTAATTCGATCATAACAATTTACTTTCCTGATGCTTAATACATCATAGGCTTGGAGGTTACGTATTTTTTAACCATAAGGGCAACCTTGAAGGTGATAGCGTTATCAAACTCACGCAGATCAAGTCCCGTAACCTTTTTAATTTTCTCAAGTCTGTAAACCAAGGTGTTTCTGTGAACGAACAGCTTTCGGGAGGTTTCGGAAACGTTAAGGTTGTTTTCAAAGAAGGTCTGGATGGTGGTAAGTGTTTCCTGGTCCAACGCCTCAAAGGAGCCCTTCTTGAATACCTCCTGCAAGAACATTTCGCACAGAGTGGTGGGGAGCTGGTAAATAAGTCTGCCGATACCAAGGCTTTCGTAATTGATAGTGGTCTTTTCGGTATCGAATACCTTACCCACCTCCAAAGCAACCTGCGCATCCTTAAAGGAACGGGCAAGGTCCTTTACCGTGCTTACAACGGTACCGATACCTACGGTAGCCTTTATAAGGAATTCGGTTTCTGCGGTATCAACGATCATCTTTGCGTAATTGTCTATATTGCGCATATCCACTGCGTTGCGAAGCTCTTTAACCAGAACTATATCGTTTTCGCTTACGCCGATAACGTAATCCTTTGCTCTGTCGGGGAAGAGGTTTTGCACAATATCAAAGGGAATTGTGCTTCCCTCGTTGTTGCCTGCAAAACGGGCAAGATAAACCACACGGGGAATTTCCGCATCAAAGTGCAGTTCTTTGGATTTGATATATATATCGCTGGGAAGTATGTTATCGAGAATGATGTTCTTTATGAAATTGGTTTTATCATACTTTTCGTCATAAAGAGTTTTGATGCTTGCCAAGGTGATGGAAAGCATTGCGGCGGCGCTTTTTGCCTTTTCGTCGCTGCCCTCTGCAAATACAACGTATTCTATTCTTGCGTGGGAGCCCACGGGCTTATAAGTAAAGCCGTTTACTATTGCAGTGTCAAAGGAATAGGATACCTCATCCAGCGCATCTCTGTGCGATTCACCTATTCTGGAAAGTGTACTGCAGGCGATCACCACACCCTTATCATCGAGTACTCCAACGGTGCGGTCAACCGCTTCTTTCATTTGGTAAATGAGCCCCTGAAACAATTTGCTGGACATAATATTACTCCTTTTCTTCTTTTTAGTCATATACACTTCATTTTACAACATTATCTACAAAAATTCAAGTGCTTTTTCTACATTTTAACTAAAAAAAGCACTCGAAAATGTTAAATTTAATTAAACTAATCTCTTTCTGCCAATACAGATAGGGCAGAGAGCACAAAGAGGGGTGCGGTTTCGGTTCTGAGTATCCGTTTTCCCAGCCCGGCAAGGGGAATATTTCTCTCTTTTGCAAGCTCAATTTCCCCTGCGGATATGCCTCCTTCGGGGCCGATATAAAAGGCAACGCTTGTAAAAGTGCCCGCTTCTTCCACAATCTCCCGTATGGGGCGCACGGTGTCGCCCTCGTAGCATATAAAGTGAAGCTCCGCTTTGCACAATTCCTCCAGCATCTGCTTGTAGGAAAGGGCGTCTTTTACCTCGGGCACAATGCCTCTTCCGCATTGCTTTGCCGCCTCTGCGGCTATGCGGTTAAGGCGGATTATCTTTTTATCCATGCTCTTTTCGTCGGGACGTGAAACGGCGCGTTCGCACATAACGGGCACTATTTCGGCAGCGCCCAATTCCACCGCTTTTTGTACGATGGTATCCAGCTTATCGCCCTTGGGCATACCCTGGTAAAGTGTTATCTTGTAGGGAGGCTCGGCAGGGGAGGGACGGCAATCGGAAAGGGTGGCTTCCGCCATATCGGGAGAAACAAAGGTAAGGGTTCCGTCGTATATATTTTTCTGCATATCGCACACGGTTATCTTATCGCCTTCCCGCAGACGGAGCACACGGCACAGATGGTTTGCATCCGTTCCCGTAATGGTTACTTTGTCTCCTTGGAATTCGCTTTTGGATATAAAAAATCTCGGTGTAGAGGACATAATATTATATTCCTTCCTTAAAGGATGGTATAATTTTAACAAATGGGGCGGTAAATGTCAATAACGGTAAAAGGATAAATAAGCTATATATTGACATTCCCGTATTTTTGTTGTAAAATACGGGTAGATTAATACGGAGGTAAATACAATGGATTACAATGAATATAACACAGTTACCCTTATAGACGAAGACGGTGTTGAAACCGAATTTGAGGTTTTGGGCACCCTTGAGGATGAGGGAAATACCTATGTGGCTCTCGCTCCTTGCGATAGTCAGGAAAACGAATTCGTAGTGCTTAAGATAGTTGTCGGCGAAGACGGCGAAGAAAATCTTATCACCATCGATGATGACGATGAGTTCGATAAAGTATCCCAGATGTTTGAGGATTGCTTTATGGACGAATGCGATCTGGACGAAATTCCCGAAGAAGAATAATCTTTTTCGCACCTTTCCTGCGGTGTACGTGTAAGCGCATTTGCGTCTACCCGTGTAAAAACCCACATTTACGAAAGGGAGTCTGAAGAATCTTTGCCCGTGGTGAAGCAGGCCTCCCGTAACGCGGCTGTCTTTGTACCCCGCAGTTTACGGACGTTGGAAGCACTAAAGCGTGCAATAGGACACCCACCTGCCAAAAGCAGGGTTTCGTTCACGGGACACGGCACCCGCGGGGCTTCATCTCTGAACGTCGCTTTTGGCGCAAATCCAAAAACGCAAAAGTTAATATTAAGTCAGAAGTAGAAATCCGCTTGCACGGATTTCTTTTTTTATTATTTGATGCGTTTTTGTAGACATTTTCACTGCGCTAGCAGTAGATAACTACAGCACGCTTGTGAAAATGCCTTTTGCATCCAAAAGAGCCGTTCTTTTCGCTTTGGTTATAGTTTGCTTTCAGCAAAAACTTCACTAATTAAAAAAACAAGAGCAAGAATAAAAGTTTTTCTTTTACTCTTGCTCTTTTTGTTTTCTTTCGCTATACCGTCACCGGTTCCCAGGCGAAGGGGAGTAGGTCGCGGGCGGTTACTTTTATCAGCTTTCCGTTTTCGTCGTTTACGATCACCTTTATATCGGGACAGTATTCAAACATCATCTGTCTGCAGTTTCCGCAAGGGGGAATAACGAAATTAAGGTGTTGATCGTGGACTGCCACAATGGTATCGAACTCTCTTTCACCTGCGGAAATTGCAATTCCCATAGTAATGTATTCCGCACAGGAACCGTGGATTCCATCGCAGTTTACGCCCTTATAAATGTTTCCGTTTTTGCACAGCAAAGCACATCCCACCGTGTGGTTGTATACCCCGTCGTCAAAGTTTTGTTTTAATACCTCCAAGCCTATCTCAATAAGCTTTTTATCCGCTTCGGTAATTTCGTGTCTTGTCATATTATTTCTCCTTGTTTTACCGCATATTCGTATAAATGGGGTTGGATTTCGGGGTAGGTGAGGTCTTGGGGCAGGGTATCAAACAAGGCGGTTTCTTTTATCTCGCTGTCTTCGGGAATGTTGCCCAACACGGTTATGTCAGCGAAAAACAGTTTTCCGTAAGATTTCTCGCCGTCAATTTCTACGCAGTATGGGGTGAGGGGATATATTTCAAAATCCGTAGCTCCCGTTTCTTCAAAAAGCTCTCTTTTTGCGGCTTCCAATGGTGTTTCGCCTTCCTCTATGTGGCCGCCGGGGATCTCCCAAGCAGTTCTTTTCTTGTGCCTGCAAAGTATCCATTTTCCGCCGTATCTTGCACAGATAACCGCAAACTTGAACTTATCATCGGAAACCTCGTTTTGTTTAATAAAAGTTACTTTTACCACGCTTATCCCTCGAATTCTTTTTGATATCTCCATTATATCACACCGTTTTTGATAATGCAATAAGAAAACAAACATTTGTTCTGTTCGAGGACAAAAAACGTGATGCCCGTAAAGAGCATCACGCTAAAAAACAATTTTTAATTATTCAGCTGCTTCTTCGGTAGCTTCTGCCACTGCTTCAACTGCTTCTTCGGTTGCGGGTTCTTCTTCAGCGAGAAGAGCGCGGATAGAAAGGCTTACGCGGGTTCTTTCGGGTTCGATAGCGGTAATCTTTGCGGTAACGGTATCGCCAACCTTAAGAACGGAAGCGGGGTTGGAAACGGGCTTTGCTGCGATCTGGCTGATGTGGATAAGACCGTCTACGCCGGGGATGATCTCTGCGAATGCGCCGAACTCAAGTACGGAAACAACCTTTGCGTCAACAACGTCGCCTACGTTATACTGTTCGGGGAAGATCTTCCAAGGATTGTTATCCTCTGTCTTGTAGCCGAGAGAGATACGCTTTTTCTCGGGGTTAACTGCTTTGATGTAAACTTCGATAGGATCGCCAACCTTGAACAGTTCGGAGGGAGCCTTGAGTCTGCCCCAGGACAGTTCGGTGATGTGTACCAGACCGTCTACGGGACCGATGTTTACGAATGCGCCGAAATCTGCAAGAGAACGTACGGTGCCGGTGAACTTCTGACCAACTTCCAAAGAAGCGTAGAATTCTTCAACAGCCTTTTTGCGTTCTGCTCTTGCAACCAATTTGATAGAGCCAACAGCTCTCTTGCGGCCCTTCTGGTCATCGGTTTCGATAACTCTGTAGCTTACGGTCTGACCCTTAAGCTCATCCAGAGGATTATCCTTTGCGATACCGGTCTGGGAAGCGGGAACGAATACTCTAACATTCTTATACATTATAATGCAGCCGCCGCGTACGATTTCCTTAACGGTGCCGGTAAGGATTTCGCCGTTTTCACATGCTGCTACTACTTCTGTCCACTGCTTGTCAGCGTCAATGGATTTCTTGGAAAGAATTACTGTGCCTTCAACGTCCGAGAACTTCTTGCATACCACCTCAACGCTGTCGCCTACGTGGAATTCTTTTGTAAGATCCACGCCGCTTTCGGAGGTAATCTCGTCATACGGAAGTATACCCGTGTGTTTTGTGCCGAGGTCGATCTTAACCTCTGCCGGGCTTACCGCAAGAACGGTACCTGTTACCCTTTCCCCTGTAGTTAATGTTCTGAAGGATTGCTCGAGCATCTCCTCGAAGGAAAGATTCTCGTTGATGGTGTCTGTCATTTGTTTAATAACCTCCTGTAATATATCACCGGGAGTTGAAGCTCCTGCGGTAATGGCAATTTTATTTCGGGAAGTGAAAAAAATCTTCCCATATACATCAAGCTCTGCGGCGGTGTTTATAAATATCGCCTCGCCGTAAAGACCTGCTGTTTCAAAAAGCTTGCGCGAATTGGAAGAGCTTTTGTCGCCCACCACCACCGTAAGG
>JAGCNA010000293.1 GCA_017646185.1 Clostridia bacterium | reverse complement strand
CGGTGTCTGTTGATGCAATGTTATCAAGCACGTCAAAACCGTCGGTAAGGCAGCCGAATGCGGCGTACTGACCGTTAAGGTGAGGTGCGTTCTGATGCATTACAAAGAACTGGGAAGATGCGGAGTTGGGATCCATTGTACGAGCCATGGACAAAACACCGCGGGTATGAGCGATATCGTTACCGGCAAAGCCGTTTCCTGCGAACTCACCCTTTATAGCCTTGGCATCCTTGTGCTCGAAATCGGGATAAAATCCGCCGCCCTGAATCATAAAACCTTCGATAACGCGGTGGAAGATAAGTCCCTGATAAAAGCCGCTTTTTGCAAGAGAAACGAAGTTTTCTACGGTCTTGGGTGCTTTTTCGGGGTATAATTCGGCTGTCATCACGCCGAGATCTTTTACTTTTATTAATGCTTTCATTAAAAAAACTCCTCTTTTTATACTTTGTTTTTTAGATTATAACCTCTTTTTCCGTGAATTGCAAGTAATTTTAAAGGAGATATTTAAAATGCCCGATAATCTTTGCGAAAGCTGTATGTATTACGCATACGACGAATATACCGATACCTACGTTTGCGATGCGGATTTTGACGAAGACGAGATGGTCGCACTCCTCAGCGCAAAAAACGGATGTCCCTATTACAACCCTTATGACGAATATAAAACTGTAAGAAAACAGAACTGAGGTATATACTTATGGATTACATTTTCACAAACGTTAAAAACGAACCCTTTGTTATCGGCGGTATTCTCCACCCCGATAAAAATTATGGCGAATATTACAGACTGGATGCAAGCAAAAAGGATATTTATTCCGGCGCCAACAGCGGTCTTGCTCACCAGACCTCCGGCGGTACTGTAAGATTTGTAACCGATGCAAATACTATTTGCATCCGCAATAAGCTTCGCGTGGTAACCGTTGGTATGAACCATTTTACTCACAGAGGCGTGTGGGGACTTGATCTTTTGGTAGGCAGCGGCAAAAACAGAGAATACTGCGGTAAAATGATGCAGACCTTTGCCGACAGCACCGAGCAAAACGAAAACGAAGTAAACCTCCCCGAAGGTGAAAATGAAGTTCTTATCTATATGCCCTTGTACGCAGGCATCGAGGACATTGAAGTAGGTATTCCCGATGGGGCCACACTCAAGGCCCCTGCGGAAAGAACTACCGCTCCCATCGCCTTTTACGGCTCATCCATTACACAGGGCGGCTGTGCTTCCCGCGCAGGTACCGCTTTTGCAAATATCGTTTGCCGTCATTTCGATGCGTATTGTATCAACCTTGGTTTTTCCGGTTCTGCTTTCGGTGAGCAATCCGTTGCCGAATATATGGCAACAAGAAACGATATCGGCTTATTTGTAATGGATTACGTCTTTAACGCCCGTTCTTTGGAAGAGCTGGAGACTACTCATTATCCCTTCTACAAAACCTTCAGAAACGCTCATCCCGAAACTCCCGTGCTTATGTGTACTCATCCCTATTGCTGGCCTACCTCCGAAAACGATCTTAAGCGTATAGAGATCGTTAAAACCACCTTTGAACGTGCCTTGGCAGAAGGTGATAAAAACGTATACTTCCTTGATGGAAGAGAATACTTCCCCAAGGAAATGAGCGATCTTTGCTTTGTGGATTATCTCCACCCCAATGATCTGGGAATGTATTTTATGGCAAAGAAAATGATCGAAAATATCGAAAAAATTTTAACAAAATAAGTAGCGGCTGCCATAAGACAGCCGTTTGAAACGGTCGGGACGCGGCTTTAAAGATCGTCCGCATCCTGAACCGGTTGTTCACTTCTTTCTATCGGTGTTCCGGTATAACTTCCGTTAGGGTCGGTATCGCGTGAGAGCATATCCATTCCTATCAGCGGGTCCGGATAACCGATGGGATATAATACGTTGGGGACTTCTATCTCCGGCATTTTGGGATATCCGAAACGGTTTTCACCGAAAAGATATCTTTGTCTGCCGTTTTGTTTTGATTGCTTTTTATCATTCATTATTTTCGCTCCTTTTTGGGGGCAATAGTATTATTGCCGAATGTGAAGAAATTATGACTAAAAAGCAAAGAGAAAAAATTGGAAAAAAGGTTTGATAAAATGAAAGTATTGGGAATAGACTTCGGAGACGCCCGCGTTGGTGTTGCAACCTCCGATTACGGTGAAACACTGGCAACCGCACAAGGCACAATAAAGGTAAGCGGTATCAATGATGCGGTTCAAAAGGTATGCGAAAAAGCGATTGCCCTCGGTGCGGAAAAGCTTGTTATCGGGCTTCCCAAAAATATGGACGGTTCACTTTCCTACCGTGCCGAAAGAACACAGCGTTTTGCGGAAATGCTTAAAGAGGCAACCGGACTCGAATACGAGTTTATGGATGAACGTCTTTCCACAATGGAAGCATACAGATATCTTAACGCCACAGAATTCAACGGCAAAAAGCGTAGAAACGTTATCGATACCCTTTCCGCACAAATAATCCTGCAAAGCTGGCTTGACAGCAAGAAAAAATAGTTTAAAAAATCCTCCGAAGCGGAGGATTTTTGTTTTGATTATTCTATTACCAATATCATTGGGCAAGGATGCTGATTTACTTTTTCTTCGTCATTATCGTAATCGCCGTCATAAAGCACACCGTTCTTCATAGCTTCCCGTACGCAGGAAAACAGCATAGCGTTTTCAGAACACATATAGCGTTTGAATACGGGAATACTTCCTATGTGGGACGGACATGTTGTTTCTTTGTCCTTCATAAACTCCGCAAAGTTATTGTTCAAGTCTTTGTCTGCCGTCATTCCCTGCTTTGCTTCGGTAAGGATTTCGGAAAGAATATCGGATTCTTTTTGGTTTATAACAGGAATATTCACGAAAATATCGCCTTTTTCTTCCCGTAATATCTTGCATTTTACAAGGTGAGGGATCATCTTCAGGTATTCTTCGTTAAAGCCTACATGTTCCGCAGGAATACCCATATGAAGAATAAATAACAGCTTTGTAATAATCTCGTCTACGTCTTCTCCCGCTTTTATAAAATCGTAATCGGGCGAAGCGTAATAGGAATAGTTGGGAAATCCGTCTGCGGAATATACGTGCTGGCACACCATTCGGTTTGTGAATTTTTCAAAATATGTGTGCCGCTCGCCGGTATAGGAGTGCATCATTAAATCCAGATGTTCCATCGGGTTAAATTCTTTAAAATTCACCGTTGCAAAGGCAATCCATCGTCCGCCGTCTTTTCTGTAAGGAAACTGTTGATCTTCACCCAGAATATCGCTTACGATACGATAAATCCCGTAATCAAGGCAATTAAAGGCAAAGTACATTTCCAGAGAATTCTTTTGGTCAAAATTAAGGTTTTTGTAAAAATCCTGCTCCCTTAGTTTGCAAAGACCGTTTTCAATATGCTTCCAAATAAGCGTAAAATTGTTTTTTACAAACTCTTTCTGGGCGGGAATGT
>JAGCNA010000292.1 GCA_017646185.1 Clostridia bacterium | reverse complement strand
CCTATTTAAGTATAGCCGCCGCAGTATATTTTGCCGTTAACAAGCTGTGGAAAATTTACGCCGCATAACGGCTTTTCTGCCTCCAAGACTGAAAAGAGCCGCAGAAAATATGCCAAACGAAACCAAAAAGATAACCGATGAAATACGGCTTCGTAAAAACGGTGTTTTTAATGTTTTTGCGGGAGGAAAAAATCTGTTTCCCGATGAAAGCGGCAGAATATGCCGTATTGAAAAAGCATTAACGGTTACGAAGGCGGAATTTGAGGAGTGTGTGTTTTTGCTTTGCAAAGGGTCGGTATATTCTTATGACGACAGTATTCGTCGGGGATACATACCCATTCCCTACGGGCGTGCAGGGGTGTGCGGAAACGGAGTTACGGAAACGGGAAAAATGAAAAAGATAAAGGAAATAACCTCTGTTTCTTTGCGGATACACCGAAATATAGAGAATTACGGAAGAAAGATAATAAATATATACAAGCAATTCGGGTTAAAAGGAACCCTTATATATTCTCCCCCCGGAATGGGAAAGACCACTTTGCTTCGGTCCGTGGGGCTGATGCTGGCACGGGGAGAAGGAATACGCCCTTACAAGGTGGGGTTTGCGGATGAACGGGAGGAAATTATTCTGCCCGACACAAACACGGGAATAGCAGACGTGTTTTCCGGATGCCCGAAGCAGGTTGCGGTGGAAATACTGACACGCACCATGTCTCCCGAGGTTATCGTATGCGATGAAATAACTCCATCCGATACGGAGGAGCTTATACATTCCACGGGCACGGGAGTATTTTTAATATGCTCCTGCCATGCGGAAGATAAAAAAGAGCTTGAAGCAAAACCCCATATACGTGCTCTTATGGATAAAGGCTGTTTTGGGATACTTTCAAGAGTGAAACGGGAAAACGGGGTCTACGGTTACGTAACGGAGGTATTATGAAAGCGGTTATAGGCGCCGCAGTAATTTGCGTATGCTTTTTTATGCTGGGCAAAAAGGCTACGGAACGGGACAGAACGGCGGTAAAACATCTTTACGGGGTATTGAAACTGCTTCGGCACATAAAAGACTGTATATCCATATCTCTTACTCCCCTTCCCGATATATATAAAACCTTTGAATTTAACGAAAAATATATGGCGGAATTTGAAAAAAAGCTGAAATCCGGCGGATTTGCGTATGCTGTTCAAGATCTGGTTTTACCCGAAGAGGCGTACCTTCCCTTGCGGGAGCTTGCTTTTGCTTTGGGAAAAACAGACAGCGAAAACCAATGCAAAAAGCTGGAAAGCACCATAGGAATATTGGAAACGGTATACCGCCAATTCAAAGAAACCGAACAACAAAAAAGCAAAAGTATACAAGCGCTGTTTTCTCTGGCAGGAGCAGTAGCGGCAATACTGATGTTCTGACAGAGAGGATTTTTTGGGCTATGAACGTTACCCTGATAATTAAAATAGCCGGCGTGGGACTTTTGGCAAGTGTGGCGTGCCAGATACTGCAAAAAAGCGGAAAGGACGAGCAAGCCACCTTCGTAAGCATTGCAGGGGTGATCACGGTAATGATAATGCTGGTAAGCGAAATAGGCAGTCTGTTTTCCTCCGTAAAAGGAATTTTCGGACTGTGAGCATTATTGCTTTGTGCGGTGCGGCACTCATCGCTTTGCTGGCTACTGCGGTCATACGGGAATTACGCCCATCTCTTGCCCCTTTTTGCGGCGCCGCAGTGGGGCTTGTATTCTTCGGTTACGTTATAAAAAGCGTTGCACCGGTAATAGAATTTATTAAAAAAATGGATTCTCTGGCTGCAGGAGGAATATCCGTAATGATAAAAGCTTTGGGGATTGCGGTATGCTGTCAGATAACTGCCGAAATTTGCAAAGACTGCGGCGAAAACGCATTTGCATCCAGAGTGGAGCTTATGGCAAAGATAAATATTCTTTTGCTGGCTCTGCCTCTTATAAAGGAAATTGTAACCGTTGCGGGAGAGCTTGCGGGATGAAAAAATGGTTGTTGTTTATTATTGCTTTTATACTTGTTTTCGTTTTTCCTCTGCGGTGCGCTGCCGCCGTAGATGCGGAAACGGTAATATCCGATGCAGGAGGAGAAACGGCTGACTTGCCTCCCGCAAATCTTGTACACCACGCTTTGTCTTTAATCTTTTCCGTCTTTTCGCAAAACGGAAAGGGAGTTATTGCCCATACCGCAGGTATTCTTGCTGTTTGCGTGTGCGCAGGGGTTATGAACAGCTTTAAAAATTCCTTTCCCTCTCTGGGCAACGCAGGCGAATACGTAAGCATACTGGCGTTATCTGCCGCCTCATTTGCCGCGGTAAACGGAGTAACGGTTTTTGTTAAGCAGGCAACCTTAAGGTTTTCCCAATATTTGTTAAGCCTGCTTCCCGTAATGACCACTATGTACGTTTACGGCGGAAGCACGGGGGCGGCGGTGGCTTCCGCTACCTCAATAGATCTGTTCTGCACCGTAATAACCGTTATCTGCAACACGGTACTCACCCCATTGGTGAATATATGCCTTATACTTTCCCTTACCGCCGCCATACCGGGATGCGGTTCGGTACAGCCAATTGCAAACGGTATTAAAAATCTTTCCGCTTCCCTTACCGCCTTTGTGTTTTCCATACTGGGCTTTGCGGTTTCGGTACAGACGGTAATATCCGCCGCAGGAGATTCATACGCTTCAAGAACGGTGCGGTTTGCCTCCGGCGTATTTATCCCCGTTATCGGAAATATGGTGGGAGAAGCATCCCGCACCGTGCTTTCCGCTGTGGCAAAGGCAAAATCAATAATCGGTCTGGGGGGAATCACCGCATTACTTACCATAGTCGTGCCTCCCGTGGCGGTGGTGGTAATGTATAAACTGGGAATACTGTTTTGCGCATCAAGCGCCAAAATGCTGGGATGCGAAAAAGAAGCCCATCTTTTATACGATATTAACGGAATTTTCGGGGTTTTGCTGGCGGTAATGCTGGGGACTTCCCTCGTGGGCTTGCTTGCAATAACAGTATTCGTCTGCGCAGGAGCAAAAGTATGAAGGAATGGGTATTTATCATATTCACCGTTTCTCTTGCGGGAGGGATAATAAATCTGCTGGCGGCAGGCGGCGCAGGCGAAAAGCACATAAAACTGCTTTGCGGAATTATATGCGTTTACGTTACGGTAATGCCCATAACCCATTTGATAAAAGATTTTGAAATGAAAAAGCCCGAAGAGATATCCGAAACCGTTTCTCTGCCGGACGGAAACAAATACGTGGAAGAAAAGACAAAACAAAGCATAAAAGAATATATATGCTCATATCTTTTGGAGGAAGGAATAATTTGCGGCGACGTGAGCATAGAAATAACTGTGAACGATACGGAAACGGTGATCGGAGATATAATTGTTTACGTAGATAAAAAAGACCTTTCCAAAGCAACGAAAATGCTGGGGAAATATGCCGAGGTGATATCCGACGGATAAAGAAAATCTGTTTTCAAGACTTTTTAAAATAAAAGGAGTATGGCTTTTATTTCTCGCTTTGCTGGCAGGAGCTTTGCTTATGCTATGGCCCGAAAGCGGGGAAAAAACAAAAAACACAGAGTTTCCCGATTCGGAAGAATACCGCTTACAGCTTGAAGAGCAAACGAGAAAGCTTATAAAAGAGCTTGAGGGAGTTTCCGATTGCAGGGTGATGATAACCTTGGAAAGCGGTTACGAATATCTGTACGCATCCGACCAGACCCTTGACCGCACCTATGATAATTCGGGAACACTGCTTTCCAGCAAAGCGGACAAAAAGTATATTCTGGAGGGAAACGGAAACCCCATAATTATTTCCGAAACTCCCCCCGTGGTTTGCGGTATTGCCGTGGTGGCAAAAAATATTTCCGCAGAGACCGAATACAAAATAGTACGGCTTTTGCAGGCGGTATACGGAATATCATCCAACAGAATATCTGTGCAAAGTTAAACAAAAAAATAAATACATACATTAACGGAGGCAACAATGAAAGAATTTACCCTGTGGAAAAAAATTAAAGAATATGAATGGAAAAAACTGCTTAACACAAAGAATTTCGTTATAGCGGGATGTCTGGTGCTGGTGGCGGCGGCGATCGTGGTTTCGAGTATTATTTCCTCCCCCGGCGATGCGGACACGGTGGGTAACGAAAGCAACAAGACGCTGGGCAACGCCGTGCTGGCAGACGGCACTCTGGCAGACGGAGACAAAGAGGACAACAAGGAAGAAAACGCAGACGCAACCCAAAAAGAGGATGATTTCTTTGCATCTGCAATTCTCAACCGCGAGCAGACCAGAGACGAATCCATGGAGGTGCTTAACCAGCTTGCAAACAATCCCGATGCTTTGCCCGACACAAAGGAAGACGCTTTAAACGCTATTGCCCGTATAGTTGAGGATATGAACGCAGAAGCAAACATAGAAACTCTTGTAAAGGCAAAGGGATTTAATGAGTGCGTTGCCATAGTTTCCGGCGAAAGCTGTACGGTTATTGTTGAAAGCGGCGGACTTAATGCGGCAGAGACTGCAATAATACTTGAAATAGTTTGCCAGCAGACCGAAGCACAGCCCGAAAACGTAAAGATAATAGGAAAACAGTAAATTACCATATATTACCTGCCGAAGAGGATACCCCTCTTCGGCTTTTTTAATGTGTCTGTTATTGACAAACATTATGTAAATGTATATAATGTATCTGTGATATTGTCCAAATCTTTCGGAGGTTTTAAAATGACAAGACGTTTTAAACAATTTATATGCTTTCTCCTTTGCCTTGCCCTTACCGCCGCAAGTATGGGAAGCTTTAAGATAGAATCCCAAGCGCTGACTCAGGCGCAGGAAGAATATATGGAAGTTATAGGCGCCGCCGCCACAGAGGATATGCTTACCAGCGGAGTGCTGGCATCCCTTACCGTTGCTCAATCCATACTGGAAGCAGGCTGGGGAACATCCACTATGGCGAAAATGGCGAAAAACCTGTTCGGTATCAAGGCGTATTCGTCCTGGACGGGAATGGTATACGACAGCAACAAGGGTGTGGTATATCCCTCCTATGCCGCATACGTTACGTCAAACACCAGCGAATACGTGTCCTCCAACACACAGCGTGTGTGGAGAGCTTATTCAACTTGGTATGAATCCCTTGCCGACCACAGTGCTTTGCTTACCGGTTCTTCCCGTTATGACGATATTCCCTATGAATACGATTACGTAGCCGCCGCCTGGAATATTATCGAAGACGGATACGCTTCGGATATGGAATATACCAAAAAGATTATAAATTGTATCGAAGTATATAATCTTACTCAATACGATGCCATAGATTACCCCGAAGACCAAGTGGTAATTGTTACAAAAACACGTAAATATCTTCCCTTGAACGAACAATGGCAGCTGCCCGTAACGGTTATACAGCCCTTCGGCGCAGAAGATACCCTTACATATTCTTCCAATAATCCCGAAGTTGCAACAATAGACGAAACGGGACTTATAACTGCCGTTTCCGACGGTGAATGTATGATAACCGTAACCAGCTCTACCGGCTGGCACGCCTGCTGTTATATTGCCACCTATGACCCCGAGGTATCTTATGCCGAATACGTTTGTGTGGGAGATATTCCCATATACGCAGAAGCAAGCAAGGAAAGCGAAAAGTTCGGAACCCTGCCTTCCCGTCATTGCATTATAGGTATAGGTGAGAAATTCCAGACCGAGGACGGAACCTCTTGGATGAAGGTAAGAGCAAAGGTTCTTACCGGAACCGACGTGGTGGTAAAGACCGGATACGTGCTTTCCGGCGGAATAAGCTTTGGTCAGAATATTAATTACACAAGCCTGAAGGACGCAGTTTCCATTACGGTGGATCAACCTGAGGTAAGCCTTGCGCAGTACACCTCCGTTACGGTAACGGCATCACCCCTTACGGAAGAAGAAAAAGTTCCCTCCTCTACCACGGTAAGATGGATATCCGATAATCCCGCCGTGGCAAAGGTAAACGCAGGCAAGATAACCGGCGTGGGAGAAGGCGAATGCACCGTATATGCAGTTTCCACAGACGGTGTGTATACTTCGGTAAAGGTAACAGTTACCCCCGGTGTATACGTTCCCGTTGAAGGAATTACCCTTAACCAACAAGAATTATCACTTAATATAAACGATACCCACACCCTTACCGCAACCGTAACACCCGAAGACGCTACCGAGCCCGAGGTGAAATGGTCCTCCTCCAATGATCTTGTAGCAAAGGTAATAAGAGGCAAGGTAACCGCTATGGGCGAGGGTGAATGCACCATAACCGCCACTGTAGGCGAATTTACCGCCACCTGCAAGGTAACGGTAATAAAGCTGGTATACACGGGTATAAAATACGATGGCTCGGTAATGGGAAATCTGGTAAATCTGCGTCAGGGACCCGATACCTCTTATCTTTCCCACGGATTTTTGATGCAGGACGATACGCTGGTAATTTACGGCGACCCCACCCCCAACAACTGGTACAGCGTTTTGGTAACATCGGGACGGTGTGAAGGACTTGAAGGGTACGTATACGGGGATTTTGTAAAAATAACCAAAGAACAGGTAGAAAGTCTCGTATTCAACACATCCGATTCTATTCTCACCGTAGGAGATACTCTTAATCTTTCCTGGACGGTAAGCCCTTCCGAAAGCACCGTAACCTTTGAAAGCTCGGATACCGCAATAGTAACGGTAAGCGAAAACGGCGTGATCGCCGCTATTGCAGAAGGAACTGCGGTTATTACCGCAAAAGCGGGCGACATTACCGCCAGCCTTAATATTACCGTTACGGAAAGCGGATTTACGGGAACAAAATATATCGGACAGATCGCCACCAACGGCGGCGCTCTTAATATGAGAGAAGGTCCCGGCACCGATTTTGCCGCAATAGGTAAATTTGCCAACGGCACAGAAATTACCGTTTACGGTGACGTGCAGGACGGCTGGTACGCTGTATCCGGCATACTTACGGACGGTACCGAAGCCAGCGGATACGTTTCTGCAGAATGGGTCAAGGTGCTTGGAAAATACGCATCTTCTCTTGCTTTGGAAACAGACCACACCACCATAACCGAAGGAGAAAGCTTTACTCTTGTATGGACGGTGGATCCCGAGGACGTTGAGGTTACCTTTACCGTTTCCAACGGCAGTATCGCTTCCGTGGACAAAAACGGAGTTATTACCGCCCTTGCGGAAGGAAACACGGTAATAACGGTATATGCCGGAGGAAAGACGGCGGTATTCGTGCTTAACGTTTTGCCCAAGCCCGAACCTCCCCTGCCCCAGAACCTTTTGCCCAAGGAAGGAATTTCCGTTTCCGAAGGATATATTCTGGGTGTGAAGGAAATGACAACGCCCGAAGAAATTTTGAATATGTTTGAAAACGAGGCGCAGTACATAAGCATTACCTCTTCAAACGAAACCTATGCGGGTACCGGCACTACGGTATCTCTTAAGGACAGAGACGGAAATATTATTCAAACGGCAACCGTTATAGTTTTAGGCGATTGCGACGGAAGCGGAACCATTACCGCTACCGATTACCTTATGATAAGACGTATCGTTATGATGACTATGGAGTATACCGACGTACAGTTTGAAGCCGCCCGTGTTTCGGGTATGCCCTCCGTCACCGCAACTGATTACCTTATGGTAAGAAGACATTTTCTGGGAATATTTAACATTTATACACAAACAGCCACAGAATAAAAAAGGAGAATTGTTATGAAAAAGCTTTTATCTGTTGTTTTAACCCTTTTGCTCGTTTCCCTCTTTACCGTATATGCTTCCGCAGAAACGGAAAACGTTGCTATCGGTGCTTCCTATGAAGTGCTCGGCATTCTCACAGACGGGGACGGAAAAGTACATTATCCCGATGAAAACGGCGATTCCCTTACCAACAACGTGTTTGCCCAGTCTGCAAGCTATTCCGAACTGGAGTTTGTCGGTCTTAATATTACCTCCCAAGAAACTTCGGCAAATAACGGAATTTCCGAAATCAGGCTTGACCTCGGCAAAGCTCATCCTATTGTCAATGCTGCTGTATCCTGCAGCAACCTTAATTCCGCAGGAATAACGCTTCCCGCTATGATTACGGTAACCTATTCCGTAGACGGACAGAATTGGTCCGAACCCGTTACAGCGGAATATGAAGTAGACACACCTGCAGACGGTGAAGTGGTAATGGCTGTGGCTTCTATTTATGCAGAGGCAAGATACATTACCTTCCAGCTTACCCACGCCACAAACTGGATATTCATAGACGAGGTTCAGGCGTTTGCCGGCGATATAAGCAATCCCGAAAAGCCCGAAGAATCCAATGATGCAAATACCGAAAACGGCGGTCAATCCACATCAGCTCCCGAAGCCTCCCAACCCTTGGGCAATGCACCCGATACCACTCAGCTTAGCACCGATTGGATATATATCGTAGGCGTTGCGGTTTCTATCGCAGCTCTTATTGCGGCAATAATCTACAGAACAAAGAAAAAATAGCCCTTTTACCGAAAGGAGTCAAAAAGATGACCGCATCCGAACACAGAATGACTGCCCGTGAAGCTTTAAGCGGAAGATGGGGTGTTTCTATAGGAACGGGATTGGTTGCCACGGCATTGATAGGCGGAGGAACCGGATTCGGGTTTTCCCTCCCCACGTCATCGGCAGAAGCGGAAGGTATGGCACCTACCAACGAAGAAGTTTTAATGATAATTCTGATCGCCGCAATAGTAGCTGTTTCCGTATTCACCATAGCTTACGTATTGGGCAGCATATACGGAATGTTTTCCAGCATTATTCAAGCGGGATACTGCTCGTTTAACCTTAAGCTTATAGATGACGATGAGCCTGCGTTTAAAAATCTGTTTTCACAATTCCGTAAGGCGAAATCCATAATTATTGCATATTTGCTTCGTTTTCTGTTTGAAACTATCGGCTATATGCTGTTTATCGTTCCCGGAATAATCGTTTCATATAACTACGCAATGGTGCCCTTTATTCTTGCGGATAACCCTTCCGTTTCCGCAAAAGAAGCGCTGCGAATGTCAAAAGAAATGATGTACGGCAACCGCTGGAGGCTCTTCTGCCTGCAGTTCAGCTTTATCGGCTGGGCATTGCTTACGGTACTTTCTCTGGGCGTCGGCTCCATTTGGCTTACACCTTATCAAAACGCGGCGCTGGCAAGCTTTTACAGAGAGTTGGCTCCCATAGGAACAGAAGAATTTGTATAATAATAAAAAATAAACACCCCGTCTATAGAATTCCCCCAAGAGGTACAAGACTTCTTGGGGGAATGTATAAAAACGGAGAGTTTGAACAGATTATCTGTTTTTTTATTTTTCAGCGTAAAACAAAGCGATTGTCGGCATAT
>JAGCNA010000035.1 GCA_017646185.1 Clostridia bacterium | reverse complement strand
TCTTATCTTCACCTTTTTCGGTTTGGCTGTACTTATATTTCTGGCGTGGAAGCTGAGGAATATCAGCGAGAGGGGTAACAAGATACTTCTTATCAGTGTCAGCGTTTTCCTTATGGTAACCGAGCTTTATAAACAGCTTTTTTATTACTATCATATGGAGGATCATAAATATAATTTCGGTATTTTCCCGTTCCACCTTTGCAGCGTTCCTATGTACTTGTGTCTTATCGCCGCGCTGATAAAACCGGGTAAGATACAAAACGGTATGTATGCGTTTATGACAACCTTTAACCTTTTGGGTGGAATTATGGCTTTTATCGAGCCTTCCGGTATTGTTCATGAGCATTTAACCTTGACTATCCACGCTTTTTTATGGCATCTCACTCTCATTTTCATAGGCGCATATCTGCTTATGTCCGGTAGATACGCCAAGACTATCAAGGATTATTGGGGTGCGGTTGCAACCTTTGTGTCTTTGTGCGCTTTGGCTTTTATTATAAACGTTTCCCTTTGGAAGGTTTCCGGAGGGGATATAAATATGTTTTTCGTAGGTCCCAGAAATTCTTCGCTTATAGTTTTTAAACAAATTTCCGAAATGTTCGGGTGGTATGTAAGTACGTTGCTTTATATACCTACGGTATGTCTGGGTGCATATCTGATTTTCCTTCCCGCATATTTGCGTAATAAGAAAAAACAAAAAAGAAATACCGCATAAATCTTTTTCGGCATTAAATAATATTTGTTGTAAATATACAGAAAAATCGGAGTTAATTATGGATAAAAAACAGGAAAGCTTTCTTGATCTTGTAATATACCAAATATATCCTCGCAGCTTTATGGATAGCAACAATGACGGTATCGGCGATATCCGCGGTATCATTTCAAAGCTGGATTATATTTGCGAACTTGGCGTAAATGCCATCTGGCTTTGCCCTTGCTATAAGAGCCCCAATAAGGATAACGGATATGACGTTGCGGATTACCGTGAAATAATGGACGAATTTGGTACGATGGAGGATATGCGTGAGCTTATCCGAGAAATGCATTCCCGCGGTATGAAGCTTATTATGGACCTTGTGCCCAATCATACTTCGGATCAGCATAAGTGGTTTGTGGAATCCAAAAAGTCCAAAGACAACCCTTACAGCGATTATTACTATTGGTTTGATAAGCCTATAAACGATTGGCGTGCGAGCTTCGGCGGCTCCGTATGGGAATACGTGCCCGAAAGAAACCAGTATTATCTCCATTCTTATACGATCGGTCAGCCCGATCTTAACTGGGATAATCCCAAGGTTGTAAAAGAAATGCAGGACGTAGTGGATTTTTGGGTGGATATGGGCGCAGACGGCTTCAGAATAGACGTTATAGACCAGATATCCAAGGATTTTGAAAATGGCAGAAACTGCTTTGGTCCCAATCTGCATAAATATATAAACCTTCTTTTCGGCAGAGAAAAGACAGCTCATCTCTTTACCGTAGGCGAATGCTGGGCAAACGATATCGAAGAGATAAAGCGCCATATAGATGCAGACAGAAACGAGCTTTCCACTCTGTTCCAGTTCGACCATCTTGAAGCGGGCAGAAGCGAAAAATTCACACCTATGGAAGATTCTCTCTGTACAGTAAGAGATATTCTTGTGAAATGGCAGACACTTACCGGACAGCACGGTCTGCTTTACTCTCTGTTTACCGATAATCACGATAATCCCCCTTTTATTTCCCGTGCGGGCAACGATAAAGAGCTTCGTTATGAATCCGCCACCTGCATCGCAACCATGTTCTATCTCCTTAAAGGTGTACCCTTTATTTATCAGGGGCAGGAATTCGGTATAACATCCTCTTCTTATGATGATATGTCATATTTTGATGATGTTGAAAGCTTTGATATGTTTAACCGTCTTGTAAAGCAAGGTTATTCCCGCGAAGAAGCCGTACAAAAGATAAATTTCGGCGGCAGAGATAATGCACGCCGTCCCGTTCCTTGGTCAAACGGTGTTGGCGGCGGCTTTTCAGAGGCAAAAACGTGGATACCTTTGTCTACCCGCGTAAATGAGATCAATCTCGAAAACGATCTCGCTTCCGAAAAATCCATCTTCCGTTTTTATAAGGATTTACTTTCTCTCCGCAAGGGAAGCAAAGCATTTATAAACGGAGAATTTGCTGCTGTTTCCAAAAATGAAGATAAATATTTCGTGTTTACACGGATTTTTGAGGATGAAAAGTTTACGGTAGTATGTAATTTTGAATGTGAATCGGATATCGACTGCACGGAATTCGGTACACTTGTTCTTTCAAATTATAAGGACCGCTTTGGAACCGAAAAGCTTTTCCGCCCCTATGAAATAGCTGTTTATAAAGGATAGATTATGGAACCGAAAGATTATACTTTAGTGCGTATAGAAGGGGAATACGCCTATCTCCGTCCCGATGACGGAACGGAAGAGGTTTTTATCGCCCTTGCGCTTTTGCCTATGGGTGCAGACATCGGCACAAGACTGCACTGTGAAATGTTTGAATACTCTATTATTTGACTATTGATATTGATTTTTAATTGTGCTATACTTTTTCCATGTTTTTTGAAAGGTTGTTTTGAATATGAGCATCAGAATCGGAATATTCGGTTACGGAAATCTTGGCAGGGGAGTGGAAGCTGCTATCAAGCAAAATCCCGATATGTCCCTTGTTGCGGTGTTTACCCGCCGCGATCCTTCTGCACTTAAAATTAACACCCCGGCGGTTCCCGTCGTTCACGCAGATAATGTGGAGGATTACAAAGATAATATCGATGTTATGGTGCTTTGCGGAGGAAGTGCAACGGATCTTCCCGTACAGACACCTGCACTCACACGTATTTTCAACTGTGTTGACAGTTTTGATAACCACTCACGGATTCCCCAGCATTTTGCAGCCGTGGATGCCATAGCACAGGAAAGCGGTAAGGTTTGTCTTATTTCCTGCGGTTGGGATCCCGGTATGTTTTCTCTTAACCGCCTTTATGCCTCTGCCGTTCTGCCGGAGGGGAAGGACTATACCTTCTGGGGAAAAGGCGTAAGTCAGGGCCATTCCGACGCTATCCGCCGCATAGAAGGTGTTGTTGACGCACGTCAGTATACTGTTCCCGTTGAAGACGCTGTAAATGCAGTAAGAAACGGCGAATATCCCGAATTCACCGCAAGAGATAAGCACACCCGTGAGTGTTACGTTGTTGTTGAAGAAGGCGCAGATAAAGCCCGTATCGAAAATGAAATAAAGACAATGCCCGCATATTTTGCGGATTATAATACCACCGTTCATTTTATTTCCCTTGAGGAATTAAAAAGAGATCATTCGGGAATTCCCCACGGAGGCGTGGTTATCCGTACCGGTAAGACGGGCGGCGGTAACGAACACGTTATAGAGTACAGCCTTAAATTAGATTCCAACCCCGAGTTTACTTCTTCTGTGTTGGTCGCTTTTGCACGCGCCGTATACCGCTTGAGTGAGCAGGGAGTGTGCGGTTGCAAGACTGTTTTCGATATCCCTCCCGCATATCTCAGTATGTATTCACCCGAAGAGCTTCGCAAAAATATGTTATAAAGATTTTTACCCTGCGTGATTTCTGCAGGGTAATTTCTGTATGAGAGGTTTTAATGAGCATTAGAAAATGGCTTGCTTCCAACGCCGAGTCACTTAACGGAAAAACCGTTGTTATTACCGGATCAACCGGCGGTCTGGGAAAAGAAATATGCAAAATTCTGGCATCTCTCGGCGCAGATCTTGTTCTGGTCGACCGCAGTTTACAAAAGTCCTCGGCACACAGAAATTCTCTCGTATCGCTGTTTCCGAATATAAAAGTTACTCTTTTAACTGCCGATATGGAGGATATCGAGTCTGTAAAAAGTGCCTGCGAAACACTTAAAATCACCCCGTTTGATTATCTTATTCTCAATGCGGGCGCATACAGTATACCCCGCACAAAAACCGATATGGGGTATGATAACGTGTTTCAGATAAACTTTGTATCCCAATATTATATAGCACATACTCTTGCGCCTGCAATTAAAGCACGGGGCGGAAGGATAATAACTGTCGGAAGCATTGCTCATAATTATTCCGTTATTGATAAAAACGATATCGATTTTTCTACCAGAAGAAAATCAAATCTTGTGTACGGAAATTCCAAACGATATCTTATGTGCGCAATGTATAAGTTAAGTAATGATACCGGAGTTGAAATTTCGGTGGTTCATCCGGGGATTACGTTTACAAATATCACTGCCCATTATCCGCCCTTAATATTTGCGGTTATAAAACATCCCATGAAGGTAATTTTTATGCCCGCACGCAAGGCTTGCCTTTCCGTTATCAAAGGTGTTTTTGACACTTGCGGAAAATACGAGTGGATCGGACCCCGAATTTTTGATGTATGGGGTTTGCCGAAGAAAACAAAGCTCAAGACTATATCTGAAGACGAATTTTTCTTCATTTCATCGGTGTGCGATACTCTTTTTTAATCTATTGCTCATTGACAATTTATACATAATGATGTAAAATATATGCAAAACAGTTAGGGAGGACAAAATATGCTTTCAAAAGCTTTATGCTCCGATATTATAGCAAAGGCTATGTCGACCGGAGCTGATTTCGCCGAAGTTTATCAGGAACTTACCCGCGGTAACGTGATCAAGCTTATCGGCGGTAAGATAGACGCTATCGACGATACCGTTATATCCGGTGTAGGTGTACGTGCTTTCCTCGGAACACGTACCGTTTATGCAACCACTACCGATCTTTCCCGTGAAGGTCTGCTTCGCTGTGCTTCTGCTGTGGCAGATACTATAGCACAGTCAAATGCTCAGGTTTCCATTAACCTTACGGAGCGGATTTTCCCCAATATCCACGGAATAAAGCGTCTTCCCGGTGACGCTCCCGTTAACGAGCGTATCGGAATACTTAAAGAAGCTTGTTTTGCCGCAAAGGGATATGACGAGCGTATCGCTCAGGTTCAGGGAAACCTTGTTTCTATTGATCATTCTATTCTTGTTGCAAACAGCGAAGAGCTTTATACTACCGACCGCCACGTACGTACCCGTCTTGCAATTTCCGCAATTGCGTCCAACGGTACCGAAAACCAGTACGGTTTCTTTGGCCCCGGCAGAGCTATGGGACTTGAAATGTTTGAAACCGTCAACCCTGCGGAAACAGGTATACGTGCCGCTCGTCAGGCTATCGTAAATCTTGGTGCGGTTCCTTGTCCCGCCGGACAGATGCCCGTTGCCATTGATAACGGATTCGGCGGCGTTATATTCCACGAAGCCTGCGGACATTCCCTTGAAGCTACCTCTGTTGCTATCGGCGCATCCCAGATGTGCGGTAAGATGGGTCAGAAGATCGCCAACGAAAAGGTTACCGCTATAGATGACGGTACAATTCCCAATGCTTGGGGTTCTATTAATATTGACGACGAAGGACATCCTTCCCAGAAAAACGTTCTTATCGAAAACGGTGTACTTAAATCCTATATGGTTGACCGTCTCGGTTCCCGCCGTATGGGCGTTCCCTCCACCGGTTCGGGCAGAAGACAAGGCTATATGTACGAGCCCACTTCCCGTATGACAAACACTTATATCGCCAATGGACCCGATAAAAACGAAGATATCATCGCTTCTATCGAATACGGTCTGTATGCGGCAAGCATGGGCGGCGGAAGCGTAAATCCCGTAAACGGTGCTTTTAACTTTGCTGTAAACGAAGGATATATTATCCGCAACGGTAAGATCTGCGAGCCCGTACGCGGCGCTTCTCTTATCGGTACCGGCAGCCAGATAATTCAGGATATAGATATGGTTGGTCAGAATCTTGAGCTCGGTCAGGGTATGTGCGGTTCAAGCTCCGGCAGCGTACCTACCAATGTCGGTCAGCCTCTTATCAGAGTATCCAAAATTACTGTCGGCGGCGTAGGTTAATAAGGGGGTAAAATACGATGACATTTGAACAAATTAAATCCGTTGTAGCAAACGCCGCAAAGCTTTACGGCGTTACTCAATACGAAGTATATTATTCCGAAAGCGAAGGAATGAGCACCGAAACCCTTAAGGATGAGATCAGCTCTTTCACCTCCGAAAACGCTTCTTCGGTAGATTTCCGTTGCATTATAAACGGCAGAGCAGGCTATGCCTCCACCCAGCTTCTTGAAGAAGACGAAATAGCAGACCTTGTTAAAAAGGCTGCCGCTAATGCAGCCGTATGCGAAAGTGACGATGAGCTTGAATTCTTTGCCGGAAGCGAATCCTACGGCGAGGTAGATATGCCTGAACCCGTTATTCCTTCTGCATCCGCATTGCGTGAAGCTGCTCTTGCCCTTCAGAAAAAAACATATTCTCTTTCCGATAAAATTGCAGACGGTACCCAGTCCGCAGTAGGCGCCGCAATAAGCGGAAGCCATATGTACAATTCCCACGGACTTGAATTATCACAGCGTTACGGAGTAAACTACGGTTACGTTTCCGTTGTGGTACGTGACGGTGAAGAAAGCGTTTCCGCATTCAAGGGCGCAAACGGTTCCACCTTTGAAGAATTGGAAAGCGCATGCGATAAAGCGGTAAACAAGGCACTTTCCCAGATAGGCGCAGAACCTGCACCTACAGGCGAATATCCCGTTATTATAGCAAGCGAAACCATGAGAAGCCTGCTTTCTACCTTCGCTCCCGTGTTCTCCGCTAAGAATGCAGAAAAGGGACTTTCCCTTTTAAAGGGCAAGGAAGGGGAAGTGATCGCCGCAGATTGCGTTTCTATTGTTGACGATCCTTTCAGACACGGCTCCGTTCAGTCTGCTTTTGACGGCGAGGGCGTTGCAACCTACACCAAGAACGTAGTTGAAAACGGCGTGCTCAACACCTTGCTTTACAATCTTTCTTCCGCAAAGAAAGCAGGGAAGACCACTACCGGTAATGGTAACCATTCCAACGGTATCAGATTCCATAATTTCTATATTAAGCCCGGTTCATACACCCGTGATGAGCTCCTTAAAACGGCAGATGGCGGTATTTTCATTACCGAGTTCAAG
>JAGCNA010000291.1 GCA_017646185.1 Clostridia bacterium | reverse complement strand
CGCAAGCCACGAAAGAAAGCGCAAGTACTGCTACAAGCAGTACGGCAAGAATTTTCTTCATAAGTTGTACTCCTGTGTTTTTGATTTTGGCTTTGCCGTGCTTTATATTACCACATTGATGCTATAAAATCAATATGTTCAAAAAATTTTACATTTGAATATCTATTGACAACGGTGAATGTTTTGTATAAAATAAATTAGTTATATTGTCTTTTGGAGAGTTATGAAATGAAAAAATACTTGAGAGATTATCTTAAACTTGTAAAAACAAACATTAACGCTCTTAACAATTCAGATAAAACCTTTAAATCGGTATACGAGATAATGTTTGGCAATCCTGCCGCTATCGCCGCCGAGACAAGCGATGGATTCCGTATCCGTGAGCATACCTACGGCGAAGTAAAGGATATGATAGAACGCGCCTCCGAATCGCTTTACGCACGTATAGGCGCCACCCGCGGTTACGTGGCTTTGGATATGGATAACTGTCTTGAGTGGATCGTTGCCTTCTGGGCTATTCTCCGAAGCGGAAACAAGCCTTATCTGGTTAACCGCCGTCATCCTCTCAATATGTCCAAAGGACTTATAGAAACGCTCGGTATAAAATACATAATCGGCAAAAAAGAAACGGCTCTCCCCGGCGAATTTATAGATATTACCGCTCTTCCCGAAGGAAGCTCTTTTGAAGATTGCTTTGAGAATGAGATCGCTTTGTCTACCTCCGCCACCACGCTCAAGCAGGTCGTATGCTTCTATACGGGTAACGAGATAAGCGAGCAGGTGCTTAACGCAGGGCCTATGTTTAAAGAAAATATGGCTATTGCCGTACACGTAAACGGCAGATTAAAGCAGATATGCTTTTTGCCCTTCTATCACGTTTTCGGTCTTATTGCCGTGTATTTCTGGCACGCTTTTTACTGGAACACCATGGTATTTCCCAAGGATATGTCCGGCGAAACTCTTATGAAGACCTGCCGTGCCCACGAGGTTACCCACGTTTTTGCCGTACCGCTTCTCTGGCATACTATCGAAAAACAGGTAATGCGTGAAATAAACAATAAAGACGAAAAGACAAGACAGCGCTTTGAAAAAGGTACTGCACTTTGCCTTAAGGTTCAAAATTTCAGCCCCGCTTTGGGTAACTGGCTTTCCCGCAAGCTTATGACCGAGGTTACGGATAAGCTCTTCGGTCCCACGGTACGTTACTGTATTTCCGGCGGAAGCTACATAAAAGAATCCACGCTTCAATTGTTTTCCGCAATCGGTTATCCCTTGCATAACGGCTACGGTATGAGCGAAGTGGGCATAACCTCGACAGAACTCAGAAACAAGCCTTCGGAGCTTATGCAAAACAGCGTTGGTAGACCCTTTGCCTCCATCGAATACAAGATAGACGAAGATGGTGTACTGCTTGTTAAAGGTAATTCCACATGCAAGCGCATGCTTATAAACGGCGTGGAAAAGATCAACGAGGGTTGGTATAATACAGGTGATATCGTTGATTGTATCGACGGATATTACTATATCCGCGGAAGAAAAGGCGATTCCGTTATAGGCGAAAACGGTGAAAATATAAATCCCGATACCATAGAGCAAGCCTTTGATATTCCCGAAGCAATGATGTATTCCGTAATCGGTATGGGTGAGGGAACAGATGAAAAGCTTACTATGATCGTGCGCATCAACCCTTATTTAAACGGAGCCAAGCTTTCGGGTATGATCGCCAATATTTACAAAACCAATCAGACCCTTCCTCTGCCTATGCAGATAAGAGATTTTTATATAACCTACGATCCCATTGCCTCCGAAACCGCTATAAAGGTTGGCAGACAGTATCTTAAAAACGCTCTTGCCGACGGAAGAGTAAAGCTTACCCCCTTTAATGAAGTCAAGTTTACGGAAGCAGCGGAATTCGACGTGAATTCTCCGTTGGCGGATAAGGTTCGTACTATCGCCGCACCTATACTCGGCGTGGAAAAAGAGGATATAGGACCGGATACCCACGTAATGCACGAGCTGGGAGCATCCTCTTTGCAGTATTTTACTTTGCTTACAGAGCTTTCCAAGGAATTCCCCATAGATTATTCCGATTCAAACAACTATTTTTATACTTTACGCGATTTCTGCGAATACATTGAAAGGCAGATTTAAATTATGCGCCAAGGTAAACCAAACCAATTTGTACGCGCTTTTGTTCAGCTTACGGGCTTTATTCCCACAAGAATTTTTCTCCGTCCCAAGGTTTATTATATCAATAAAGAATCCCAAGGGAAAAAGCTTCCCAAGCCTTGCATACTTATGTCCAATCACAAATCCTTAATGGATTTTGTGCTGTATATGAATATGTATCCTTTCCGCACCTTGCGTTTCCTCATCGCGGAGGTTATGTTCAACAAGGGTAAAATGTTTGCAAAATTTCTCTTTTCCATCGGCGGTATCTTCGTTAACCGCGATACAAGAGATTTCTCCTTCGTTGCGGAATCGCTCAAGGTGCTTGATAACGGCGGTACTGTGGGCATTTTCCCCGAAAGCCGCCTCCCCGTGGACGGAAAGCCCTGGCCCTTTAAGCCCAGTGTGGTTTTTATAGCTTTGCGTACCGATGCGCCTATCGTTCCCATGTATACGGACGGGGCATACTCTTTGAAAAAGCGAACCCGTGTAATGATCGGCGAAAAAATATATCTGCGTGATTATTGCGCGGATGAAAATCCCTCTCCCGAGGAAATAATGCGTCTTACCAAAATACTTGAGGATAAGACCTTTGCTTTGGGCGAGGAACTGAAAAAGCGTGTGGAAAAAGAAAATGGCAAAAAATAAAATATTTACGTTATTCAATCCCAAATTTTTGCCTATGGACTACGGAAGAGCCCACTATTTTTTGTTTCGGCTTTTTAAAGTCCGTTCCGTGGGACTTGACGGCAAAAAATACAAACGGGGGTTTAAAGGCGGAGCGCTTATCGCCGCAAACCACACGGGATTTTCCGATGCGGTTATGCTCGGCAGCTGCTTTTGGTACAGAAGAGTATTCTTTCTTGCTTCGGAAGAGGTAATGTCAAAGCCGGTCCGCGCATTTTTCTTAAAGCTTATGGGCTGCATTAAAATAGACCGCGGAATATCGGATATCGATGCTGTGCGAAAATCGGTTTCTGTTATAAAAGACGGCCATACTCTGGCTATTTTTCCCCAAGGCAGAATAGAAAAAGAGGATGGAGTTTCCGATATAAAATCCGGTGCCGTGCTTATCGCCCTTCAAAGCGGAGCGCCCATAATCCCCGTGTATTCCAGACCGCCTCTTAAAAAGAGCAAAAAGCGTGTATACGTTATCGGAAATCCTTTTTACGCAAACGAATACTGCAAAAAGAAGTTTCCCTCCGTTTCGGATATAAACAATATTTCCGAACAGCTTTTGGAAAAGATCAACGAATGCCGCGCCGTATACGAAAAGATTACCCAAGGAGAGTAAAATGAACACTTTAGAACGTCTTAAAAAAGTTTTGGATAACGTTTTTGAAGGGGAGATAGACTCCGCTTCCATAACCGAATCCTCTGTCCTTTCCGATGACGTTGGAATGAATTCCATCGGAATGCTGTATATGGCAATGGGAATAGAGCAGGAGTTCGGTGTAAAGCTTACCAATGCCGATCTTCCCGATCTTATTACCGTAGGAGACCTTATACGTAAGGTGGAAGAAAAACAAAAATGATCTGGAAGACCGTTCGGCCTTCATACGGAGATATTATCCGTGTCAAGGTCTCGTTTTATTATCATTACGGTATATACGTTGATGACGATACGGTTATTCAGTTCGGATATCCCGATAATACCGGCGTGAAACCCGAAGAAATTTCCGTTTTGGTAACAGATGTGTTTACCTTTTCCTGCGGAAACCTGTGCGAAACGGGAGTTTGCGAAAAGCAGGAAAAGAAAAAGCGATTTTCTCCCGAAAAAACAGTTGCCCGTGCCAAAAGCAGGCTGGGGGAAACGGGATACAATATCCTTGAAAACAACTGCGAGCATTTTGTTTATGATTGCGCATTCGGTAAAGAACACTTATTTTTTGAAAGATTCACAAAAAATAAAACATCCGATAAATCTTGAAATTATCGGATGTTTTTTGTTTTTGTCGTTTTAATGTGCAGATATGAATTCTTTTACTGCACCGTCGTATTCGGCGGTGTTGTTTATACGCAGATGACTGTGGCCGCCCTTGGGGAACCATACCAATTTTTTGTCCTTGCTTCCGCAGGCTGCAAACAGTATCTTGCTTTTTTCGGGTACGGTGTAAATGTCCTTTTCGCCGAAAATAAACAAAACGGGAATCTTTACCTTGCCCACGTAATTGAGGGGGCATTTTTTCATAATATCTACGCCGGTATGTTTTTTAACCTGTCTCATAACCATACCGCAAACGGGGAACACGGGGTGTCCGTCCGCAATCATATGGTTTTTAAAGGTTTCATAAAAATTAACGTAACAGCCTTCGTTAACCATGCCTTTTATACATTCGGGCATATCTTCGTCAACAGCGGCAAATATAGCTGTGCTTGCTCCTACGCAAACGCCATGAAGATATATTTGGTTAATTCCTTCTTTTTCGTTAAGATATCTTGCCCAAGCGTTTGCGTCCTTGCCTTCGCATACGCCCAAGGTGCTGTAAGTACCTTCGCTGTTGCCGTGGCTTCTCGGGTCGGGAAGAAATACGTTTATTCCCATTTCACCGTAAGGACGGGCGTAATAATAAGAATACATAAGGCTTTCACATCTGCCGGGAAGAATGATAACGCATTTATCGGAACCGAAATCATACAGTTCGCCAACCAGCTTCAAGCCGTCGTTGGTAATCGTTACCTCACGCATACGGTCTTTGGTTTCTTCGGCCCAGGCACATCCGGTGTTCCAGATGGTAAGCTGTTCCTCGTTTTCGGGGCAGGAGCATTCTCTCTTCCATTTATCGGGCGAATTACGGACCAGTGTGTCCATATATACTTTTCTTGAAATGGGAACGGTAATTTTAAGCATTACCGCAACGCCGATAACAGCGCTTAATGCAATTACCCCCAAGGCTATGTACAAATAAATCAATTATTTTCCCTCCGTGTGTGT
>JAGCNA010000290.1 GCA_017646185.1 Clostridia bacterium | reverse complement strand
TGGATGACGATAACATCCTTTGTGCATGTCAAAATAAGCTGTCTGCGGTTTCCGGTATTTTGGAAAATCTTGAGGATATCGACGATAAGCAGGTCATCACCGTCTTTTACGGTGCGGACGTAACACACTCCGAGCTTGTTCAGCTTAAGGCCATGCTTGAAACTGATTATCCCCTTATCGAATGCGGCTATGTTCGCGGCGGTCAGGAAGTATACAGCTTCATTCTTGCAATCGAATAATATTAACAAAACGGGAATGAGATTGGCTCATTCCCGTAATACCTTATAAGGATATATGGTTATGAAAAAAATAGTTATAGATACACTGGGCGGCGACAACGGTGCTTTGCCTCTTCTTTACGGCTCTGCCGATTATATGAAAGAACATAGCGATGTGTTTTGTGTGTTCGCGGGCGATAAGACCGAAACCGACAAAATTATGGCGGAAAAAGGTGTTTCCAAAGACCGTTATATTGTTCTGGATACCGATGAATATATTTCCAACACCCAGTCTCCCATGAGTGTTTTCGGCGGATGCGATAACTCTTCAATGGTGCTGGCGCTGGAATATTTGAGAGATAACGATTGCGCAGGTATGATCTCTGCGGGAAATACAGGAGCGCTCCTTATCGGTACTATATGCAGATTGGGGCTTGCAAAAGGCTTAAAGCGTCCTGCGCTGTCCTCTGCACTTCCGGCTGTGGACGGCAGCTATATTTGCCTTGTTGATTGCGGTGCCAATGTAGACTGTACTCCCAACGATCTTTATGAATTCGCAAAGCTTGGCAGCGCCTTTGTAAAAAGCATGTACGGTATTGAGTCTCCCCGTGTTGCATTACTTTCCACGGGAACAGAAAAGGGAAAGGGAAATAAGGCTACCAAGGAAGCGTATGCTCTTTTGGAGTCTTCCGACCTTAACTTTGTGGGCAACCTTGAAGGAAGCGACGTGCTTTTGGGAAAAGCAGACGTGCTCGCCTGCGACGGTTATGCAGGTAATATAGTTTTGAAGGATACCGAAGCCACGGGAAAGATCGCCGCTGTAATGAGCAAAAATATACTTGCTTCTCTTGCGCCCGAAATTGCCGAAAGCGTTTCAAAAAAGCTTGAAAAAGCCTTTGATTTTAATTCCCGCGGTGGAGCTACCTTCCTCGGCACCAAAAAGACGGTAGTAAAAATGCACGGTGCCGCCAACAGCAGCACCGCAGTTTCGTGTATTGAACAGGTGTTAAAGCTTTCCGAAAGCGGTTTTGATACCGCTGTTGAAAAAGCGCTCAGTTAAATGCGCTTATATATTTGTGGGCAAAATACCGTATAGGCAAGCCCAGCAAGGCGCAGAAATTAAATGCGATAAACAAGGGAATAAAGGGTAAAAACGAGGTTATTACCGCCGTTCCCAATCCGTAAAGCATATAGCGGAAAAGGGCAAACAGCATAGTTCTTCCGCCGTCGCGGAAATCTACGTTATTGAAGATAAAAAATCTGTTTATAAGGTAAGCTGTAACGGCGGCGGCAAGTCCTGCGGTAACCACGTATAAGCTATCGTAAGGAACGTCTGTAACCAAACCGCAGACGAATATTGCGATCTGTGCAAGAATTGCCGTTATAATGGAAGCTTTTGCAGAGCTTAACAGCAGTCTGTATATCCTTACGGTGTCTTTTACGGGATTGAAATGGGAAGATTTATTGCCGTCAATATATACTGCCTCAATATCAAGGGTGGTAACGGGTATTGCCTGCTTTGAAGCGTAGTACAGCATATTCATTTCGTAATCGTATTTTTCGCCCTTAACCTTTAAAAGCCAATCGATATTCTCTGTGGAAAAACCGCGGAGTCCGGATTGATTATCTTTAAAATATCTGCCCGTGGAAAGGGTATATATTACTCTTGAAAGATCGTTTCCGAACTTGCTTCTTTTGGGAATGTTTCTGTTAAGCAAACGTGTTGTCAAAACAAAAGGGGAACCGTTTTTAAGTTCTTCCTTTACACGGACAATATCATCGGCGCGGTGCTGTCCGTCCGCATCTGCGGTTATAAAGAATTTGCATTCCTTGCAGTTGTCCCGTATGTATTCTATGCCGGTTTTTAACGCTCTGCCTTTACCTTTGTTTTGTTCGTGGCTTATCACGGTGGCATATCGGGCTGCGGTATTAAATGTTTCGTCGTATTCAGCTCCGCTTCCGTCGTTTACTATCAAAACGTCAAAACCGCGCGTGTTCAGGTCTTTGGCAAGGGAGCACATTTCTTTATCCGGCTTATAAGCCGGTATAAGGACAATTTCCTTCATTATTCACCGTTTTCCGCCGCTTTAGCAGCTTTTTCAAAAAAATGAGTTACGGTTTCAAACAATTCTTTGTTTGCTTTACCGTCTTTATCAAAAAGTATTCCGGTGTGGGAATCCTTGTTGTGTGTATCGTATTCGGGTATTTCGGTTAAATATTCTGTGTTTTCCACGTGGGAAACAATAGAAAATCTGTTTGACGGTACAATTTCGTCTTCTGCGGAATGTATTATCAAAGCAGGTGTCTTGCTTTCTTCAAGCGCTTGTGCGGCGGATATGTTCACCGCTTCGACTCCGAAAAGACTTATCTGGTACAGCCATAAAAGGGGATAATTGGTGTATGCAATATTGCCCGCTACTTTTGCGGCAGGCATCATAATGCCCTCCATAGCGCTGTTTATTCCGTTCACGGAAGCCACTGCGGTAATATTGTATCCGTAACTCAAAGCGCAGCAAGCCGCGTATCCGCCTCTGCTGTGGCCAAACAGAAATATGCGTTCAAACCCGAAGTTTTGTTCCTTTTCGGCAAAATCCAAAGCGGCATTCAGGTCAAGCAGTATCTGGGAAAACCCCACAGCGCTTTTTCCTTCGCTTTCGCCGCAACCGGTGGGATCGAATATAAACACGCCGTATCCGTTATCCGTAAAGCTTTTTACTTGCCACAGATAATCGTTGACTGCTGCGTTCATTCCCAAAACAAAAAACACAAGATTTTCTTTCGTTCCGTCTTCAGGGGAATACAGATATCCTGCAAGGAGATTTTCTCCGGAATAAAATTCGGCTTTCTGCCTTTCCTCTTGCAGCTTTGTCAGCTCTTCGGCAAGCAAAATATCTTGACCTTCGTAGCGGGGGAAGCACAGGTCGTAAATAACTTTTGTCGCCCCGGCGGAAATTATTAAAAACGTAATGGCGATAATAACGGTATATTGCAAAACTCTTTTAAAGATCCTTTTTGTTTTGTTTGCCATTATTATCACCGCCTTTTATAATATTATTTATTTTAAAAAATACAAAACGGAGCCGTTTTATAATGCTTTATACACCAAAAATAGTTGAGGTAATCAAAGAAGACGAATATTTGCATCGTATTAACGAGGTAGAGGAAACCTTGTCCGCCCACGCCGAGGAAGGTACCTTCAAATCCTTTGACGGGCTGAACATATTTTACAGAAACTACCTTGTGGAAAATCCCGTGGGAAGTATCGTAATAGTTCACGGCTTTACGGAATACTGTAAAAAGTACACCGAGCTTGTCTGGTACTTTACAAACCGAGGCTACAACGTATTCACCTATGATCATAGGGGACATGGTCTTTCTGAAAGACAGGTTGAAGGCCTGGTACTAGCCCACGTGAACAGCTTTGATGATTACGTAAAGGATCTGGAAAGATTTATAGAAGATATCGTTGTACCTTGCGCCGGCAAAGAAAATATAAACATTTTCTCTCATTCCATGGGGGGAAGTGTTACTACCCTTTATCTTATGCGGTGCGGAGGCAGGATCTCACGTGCACTGCTTTCTTCGCCTATGGTGTATCCCTTTACCAGCGATTGCCCCATAACCGTGCTAAAGCTTATGCTGAAGCGCCACGCCCGCAAAAACGGATGGGACGCAAGGTTTAAATACGCTTCGGATTTTAACCCAGACCATCCTTTCGATAAAAGCCACGATACAAGCTATCCCCGTTTCAGACATAATCTGGACGTACGTCTTTCCGATGTACGCTACCAGACATCCGCTTCCACAAACCGATGGATGTACGAAGCGGTGAGCGTAGGTAAAAAAATGCTGCGTACAAAAGATCTTGAAAAGATCAAAGCAAAGGTGCTTGTTATCAGCTCCGGCGAAGATACGGTGGTACGTCCGAAGGCACAGAAAAAACTGGCAGACCGTCTGGGCTGCGGATTTATGAAAATAGAAGGTGCAAAGCATTCCGCGTTTATTTGCGTTTCCGAAAAGCTGGAAAAATATCTGCAGACCGTATTTGCGTTTTTGGAATCCTGAACATTACAGCCAAATTATATATTACTATAAGTTAAGCAAAAAATCAACAATAATATATAATCAGACGAAAAAAGATAAAAATGTTCATATTTTTGTAAAAAAATATTGCATTTTTCCGCCGTTGCATATATAATATTTTTGTAAGGAGGTTGCTTTATGGAATGTGTCAAAAACAACGAACCCATCGCTCCGTCCAATGTTCTCGCTCTGGGCATAGTTGCTGCGGCGCTATCTTCTTACGGACTTCCCGGGATTATTCTTGGGATTATCGCTCAGAAAAAGGTTAAAGCATATCTTGCGCAAAACAACGGTGTAAACTGTACCAAGGTTATGGTTGGCAGTATTCTCTCTAAGGTAGGCATATACGCGGGAATAGGATACGGTGTCTTTTGGACCTATTATATATGCATTGTGGCGTTACAGTATTCTTTTTTTGCGTTTTACGTTTTTATGATATTCGGCAATCTTTTTTCCTTTTTCCGCTAAAGTTTATAAATAATTTTTTGGAGGATATATTTTATTATGGACAACAACTACAACGCAACTCCCGTAAAACCTGCAGTAGCCCCTTCCGATCCCAGCGTATTCGTCTTCGGTCTTCTTTCGCTTGTGCTCTCTATCCCCATAGTAGGCTTCATTTTTGCTATAGTTGCACGCAGCAAGGCAAAGAAGCTTTCTGAGCAGGGTGAACTTACCGGTATTACCAAGGTTGGTAAGATACTTGCAACTATCGGTTTCATCGTTAACCTCATTACCCTTATCGGTGCTGTTGGCTATGCTATTTTCTATGTAGTTTACATTGTGTTCCTTATTGGCATGCTGGGCCTTTCCGAAATGGCAATTCCCTTTATGTTCCTTTTCTAAAAAACATATAAAAAATCCCGCTTTAATGCGGGATTTTTTTATTATCGGGGTCCCCGAGAAGCCGTTAGGCTTCTTGGGGTGATTATCTGGGTCCCCGAGAAGCCATCAGGCTTCTTGGGGTAATTGTCGGGGTGGTTGTTATTCGGTTACGGTTTGTGCGGCTTTGAGTATGCCGTATTTACCGCTTTCATAGGTAAGTCCGCCCTGCAGATATGCTATATAGGGAGGACGAACGGGACCGTCGCAGGAAAGCTCGATGGAAGAGCCTTGCGTAAACGCGCCTGCCGCCATAATAACTCTGTCCTTATAACCCGGCATTTCCCAAGGAACGGGGGCAACGTGGGCATCCACGGGACTTCCCGCCTGAATACCCAAGCAAAACTTAACCAAAGCGTCTTCGCTTCCCAAAGTAAAGGTCTGAATTATATCGGATCTTTTTTCGTTATACTTGGGAGAAACGTTAAAGCCCAGCTTTTCAAATACTCTCGCCGCAAAAACAGCAGTCTTTACAGCTTGTGCAACGGTGTGAGGGGCGTAGAATAAGCCTTTGATCATACTTTTGGTCTGACCCAAAGATGCGCCGCATTCCAATCCCACCCCTACAGTGGAATATCTGTAAGAAGCAAGCTCAACCGCCTTTGCAGTTCCAACCAGATATCCGCCGGATTCCGCCATACCGCCGCCTGCATTTTTGATAAGAGATCCTACCAAAAGGTCTGCTTTGGGTTCGCTTTCCTCGGTAAAGGCGCCGTAGCAGTTGTCCACCATTATGTAGGCATTGGAGTTTGCCCGTACCACGTCGCAGATATCGTTAATATCCTTTACGGTAAGCGTTCTTCTGTCGGAATAGCCTTTGCTTCTCTGAACAAATACTACTTTTACAGACGCATCGTTTGCAACCGTTTCTTTTATCTTTTCCAGCCTCGGATAACCGTTTTCATCAAGATCTATCTGTTTGTATCCGATACCAAAATCCGCCAGCGAGCCGTCACCGCTTTTGCCGGAAATGCCGATAACCTCATCCAAAGTATCGTAAGGCTTACCTGCAACGGAAAGCAGGGTATCCCCCGGTCTTAAAAGGGCGTATAAGCCTATAGAAAGGGCGTGGGTGCCGTTTATAATGCTGTGACGGGCAAAGCCTGCCTCTGCACCGAAAGCGTCTGCAAACAGCTTATCACACAGATCCCTGCCGTCGTCATTATAGCCGTATCCGCTGGTAGGGGCAAAGTGTCTGTCGGAAAGACGGTTTTGTGCAAAAACGCTCATAACCTTTTGGGTGTTTTTAAAAGCAATATCGTCTATATATTCAAATTGTTCGCGGCAGTCCTTTTCACATTCCGCAGCCAGCGCCAAAATTTTTTCGGAAAACATATTTATTAAAATCCTTCTTTTATTATTGCGGCAAGCAGATTCACGCAAGCGGTAACGTCTGCCATATCAACAGTTTCAACCGGAGTATGGATATAGCGGGTGGGTATGGAAATACATCCGGTAAATGCACCTGCGCAAGCGGTCTGCATAGAAGAAGTGTCGGTTCCGCCGGCGGTAAGAACCTCGTACTGATGCTTGATACCATTCTTTTCGGAAAGCTCTGTCATACGGTTGATAACGCTTCTGGAGCATATTACAGAGGAATCCTTGATCTTTATAGCCGCACCTTCGCCCAGCTTAACCGTCATCTTGGGACCGCCGACCATATCGCCGGTATGAGTAACGTCAAGAGCGATACCGTATGTGGGTGCAATTCCGAAAGCGGCAGGCTTGCTTCCTCTGCAGCCAACCTCTTCCTGTACGGTGAATACGTAGTAGGTATCGTATGCAGGCT
>JAGCNA010000289.1 GCA_017646185.1 Clostridia bacterium | reverse complement strand
TGTGGGGATGCTTAAGGTCGGAAGGACGGAGCAGCTTGCCTGCGGTAGGACCTGCTGCGTTGGTAAGACGCTCAAATTCAAGGGAGGTAATAACGTCCTTGGACTGGTTGTAAGCGTATTCATCGAATTTATCCATGCTTATGGGGTTAAATCCGGTTGCTACAACGATAGCGCCGTATTTTTCCTGAATATATTCGTCCTGCTGCTTGTAGTCGATAGCACCTGCGGCACATACCTTCGAGCAAACACCGCATCTGCCGTTTTTAAGCATATTGCAGTGGTTGGGGTCAATAGTAGCAACCTTGGGTACTGCCTGAGCAAAGGGAATGTAAATAGCGGATCTGTTGTCCATACCCAGATTGAATTCGTTGGGAACCTTCTTCATGGGGCACTTTTCAACGCAAGCGCCGCATCCGGTACAGATATCCTCGTTTACGTATCTTGCCTTTTTCTTAACGGTAACGTCAAAGTTACCTACAAAGCCCTTAACCTCGGTTACTTCGCTGTAAGAGAAGATACGGATATTCTCGTTCTGTGCAACGTCAACCATCTTGGGAGTAAGAATACAAGCCGCACAGTCAAGAGTGGGGAAGGTTTTGTCAAGCTGAGCCATTTTACCGCCGATAGTGGGCTTGGTTTCCACGATATCTACGGGGAAGCCTGCTTCGGCAATATCAAGTGCGGTCTGGATACCGGCAATACCGCCGCCTATAACCAGAGCACGCTTTGTAACGGGAGTTTCGCCGGCAACGAGAGGAGTATTAAGATTAACCTTTGCAACTGCGGCTTTACCGAGAATGATAGCCTTTTCAGTACCGGTCAGCATATCCTTATGTACCCAAGAGCACTGCTCACGGATATTTGCGATCTCTACCATATAGGGGTTAAGACCTGCGGTAGCTGCGGTTTTACGGAAGGTAGCTTCGTGCATTCTGGGAGAGCAGGAGCAAACTACGATACCGGTAAGGTTGTGTTCCTTAACGGCTTCGATGATCATATTCTGACCTGCCTGAGAACACATATATTGATAATTGGCGGAGAAAACAACGCCGGGTTCGTTCTTCAGCGCTTCGGAAACTGCCTGCACGTCAACCGTTCCGGCAATGTTACTTCCGCACCAGCATACAAAAACACCGATTCTTTGCATAGTAATTGTTCTCCTCCTTTACTTGGCGTATTTTCTCAGGGCGCTTACCAACGCCTGCTGAGGGATATTCTCATCCAAAAGGGCGGGAATATCGTCTGTCTTTAAATGGTTGCCGCCTTTTTGGCGTATAACGGTAAGTCTTACTGCCTCAACAAGCTTTGCGGGTTCAACGCCTCTGGGGCATCTGTCAACGCAGGCAAAGCAGGAAAGACAGCGGTAAAGGGACTCGGATTCCAGCAAAGGCTGGATATCGCCGTTCTCAACCATAGCTACGAACTGATGAGGATGGTATTCCATCTCATCAAAAGCGGGGCAAGTTGCTGTGCACTTACCGCACTTCATACATTTTTTAGGGTTAACACCGCTTATGCGAACAATTTCATCGCGGGTGTTTTTGAGCTTATTGTTCATCCCCATCCTCCTTTACACCCAAAGCCTCTGCAAGAAGCTCGGTAAGATATACTACGGGAATATCGGACGCCTGCTTATCAAGATTATATTTGCACAAGGGGCAAGCGGTGATAATTCTGGAAGCGCCGCCGTTTTTAGCGCTCTGAACAACGTTTTCGCTCTTCTTCTGCGCAAACTTGGGGTCATCCATAGTTACGTATCCGCCGCAGCATTCGTTGCGGTAGGGATATATAACGGGCTCGCCGCCCATAGCTTTTATAATATCTTCAATAATAGTGGGGTTTTCGGGGTCATCCATCTGCATAACGGAATTGGGACGGAGCAACAGACAGCCGTAATATGCGGCAATCTTTTCGCCCTTTAAGGGGTTAACAACATTTTCCTTTATCTTTTCCATGCCAACGAGATCGCGGAGCATTTCAAGATAATGATATACCTTGGTGCTTCCGTCATACTCAACGCCGTTGTAGCGGTTAACTCTGTCTGCAAATTCGGTATCATTCTGCATTGCGTGGTTTGTCTGCTTGATCACGTTGTGGCAAGCGGAGCAAACGGATACCAGAACCTGCTCTTTGTTTTTTGCTTCCTGCAATGCGCGTACAGAGGAAAGCTTTGTGGCAACTTCATCACGGGATGTGGTGAACACACCGCCGCAGCACTGCCATGCTTCTATCTCCTCAAGTGTGATTCCCAACACTTCTGCGCATTTGCGGGCGTATATATCGAGCTGCTTTGCCTTGTTTTTCAAGGTACAGCCGGGGAAGTAACTTACTTTCATCAGCAAACCTCCGTTAAACCATTTTTTCGGGGTGGAATACCTCGTCAAATTTTTCAGGGGTAAGGAAGCCAAGCTCTACGCAGGCTTCTTTGAGAGTGATATTGTCTTTAAACGCCTTCTTTGCAGTCTTTGCTGCATTTTCGTAACCGATATAGGGGTTAAGTGCGGTAACCAGCATAAGAGAGTTGTGAAGGTTGTGGTGCATCTTTTCCTTGTTTGCCTTGATTCCAACAGCGCAGTTTTTGTTGAAGGAAAGGATAGCCTCTGCCAACAATCTGCCGGACTGAAGGAAGTTGTAAATGCAAACGGGCATGAATACGTTAAGCTCAAAGTTGCCCTGAGAAGCTGCCATACCTACAGCAACGTCATTACCCATTACCTGAACCGCTACCATGGTAACAGCTTCGCACTGGGTGGGGTTAACCTTACCGGGCATTATAGAGGAGCCGGGTTCGTTTTCGGGAATAAAGATTTCACCCAAACCGTCTCTGGGACCGCTTGCCAACCAACGGATATCGTTTGCGATCTTCATCATATCGCAAGCGAGAGCCTTGATAGCGCCGTGAGCGAATACCAATTCATCCTTGGAGGTAAGAGCGTGGAACTTGTTTGCTGCGGTAACGAAAGGCTTGCCGGTAAGCTTGCCAACGTTTTCTGCAACCAGTTCGGAAAAGCCCTTGGGAGCGTTGAGTCCGGTACCTACTGCGGTTCCGCCCAATGCCAATTCGTAAAGGGGCTTAACAGCAAGCTTAAGCATTTCCACGTCACGCTCAAGGCTGCTTCTCCAACCGCTTATCTCCTGGCTGAAGGTAATGGGAGTTGCATCCTGAAGGTGGGTACGTCCGCTCTTAACGATGCCTTCGTTTTCTTTTTCAAGACGTACAAAGGTGGCGATAAGGGTTTCAGCTGCGGGAATAAGCTTGTCCTCGATAACCGAAACCGCAGCAATGTGCATTGCGGTGGGGAAGGTATCGTTGGAGGACTGGCTCATATTGATATCGTCATTGGGGTGAAGAAGCTTTTTACCTGCGATAATGTTACCGCGGTTGGCAACAACTTCGTTAACGTTCATATTGGACTGTGTGCCGGAACCGGTCTGCCAAACAACGAGAGGGAAATGATCGTTCAAAGAACCGCTAATAACCTCGTCGCAAGCGAGAGAGATTGCATTAAGCTTTTCTTCGGTCATCTTCTCGGGTCTGAGAGCGGCGTTTGTCATAGCCGCAGCCTTTTTGAGTATTCCGAATGCGTGGGTGATTTCGCGGGGCATAGTTTCTATGTTCACGCCGATCTCGAAGTTTTCGTGACTTCTTTCGGTCTGTGCGCCCCAAAGTTTATCGGCGGGTACCTTTACCTCGCCCATAGAGTCATGTTCAATACGGTATTCCATAATGTTCATCCTTTTATTACAGATTTATGCTGCGGATGATTCCTTTGAGGGTATCCGCACTGTTGTGGAGTGCTTTAAGCTCGGTATCGTTAAGAGGAATGATAACCTTGTTGTGAGCTCCCTTTTTGCCTACAACGTTGAGAAGGCTCAAGCATACGTCATTAATGCCGTATTCGCCGTCAAGCATGGTGGAAACGGTAAGGGTGGTATCCATACCGCTGAGCAGGCACTTAACTATGTGGCATACGGAAATAGAAACCGCATAGAAGGTTGCGCCCTTACGGCTTATGATACGTGCGCCGGATTTCTTAACGTATTCTTCAACTTCTTCAT
>JAGCNA010000288.1 GCA_017646185.1 Clostridia bacterium | reverse complement strand
GCGTTTTGTAGGCGGTTCCTTTATATTTACCGAACAGCAAAAATCACGTTTCCTGCGCACCTTTGATAAGGACGTGCACTTTACCCAGCGCACCGCCCCCATCTTTGAATCTGCCGCAGGCTACACTCCTCTGCAAAAGATGCAGCATTGCGATCTCAACTGCTGGCTTCCTTCGGATATTCTCGTTAAGGGAGACAGACTCTCTATGGCACACTCTCTTGAAGCAAGAGTTCCTTTTTTGGATAAAGAGGTGTTCAAGGCGGCGCAGTGCTTGCTTGACAGTGATAAGATCTCCCACGGTACTACCAAATATATTTTAAGAGATACCTTCTCCGATCTCCTTAACAGCGAAACTGTGGTGCGCCCCAAGAAGGGATACCCCGTTCCCGTAAGAATATGGCTTAAGGACGAGCTGTTTGATTGGGCAAAGAATATTCTTTTAAACAACCCTGCGCCTCAGTTTATAGACGAGCAGTATATTATAAGCCTGCTTGAAAAACACGCTTCCGGCAAGGGGGATTACTACCGTCAGATCTGGGCAGTTATCGCATTTATGACTTGGTACAGACTTTACGTTACCGAAGCAGACAAGACCCGCGAAAAGATAATCTGCGGCGAATTTTAATAATACGTTAAAAAATAACGGCTTTTTCCTTAAAAACAAGGGAAAAGCCGTTTTTTATGTATTGTGAACTGCTTTTTTGGACAAAATACGCATATACAATGTAGTATTATATGTACGGGAGGTAAAGAATATGCACATTGATTACAAATTAAGAGGAACCACACTTACCGCAGCTCTGCACGGAGAAATAGATCATCACACTGCGGCGATAGCCCGTTCCGAGATCGATATGGAAATAGACCGTGTAAAAGCCACAGGGCTTAATTTAGACCTTTCGGATATTTCCTTTTGCGATTCATCGGGCTTGGGGCTGGTAATGGGCAGACTTAAAAAAATGAAAGCAGGTGGCGGCAGCGCTGTTGTGGTGAACCCATCGGAACGGGTGGAAAAGGTATTGACCCTTGCAGGAATAGACACGCTTATGCCCATAAAAAAGGAGGAAAGAAAATGAACAAATCGCCGCTTAATCGTTTCAAGGCGGAATTTCCCGCCAAAAGTATTAACGAAGGCTATGCGCGAATGGTGGCGGCGGCTTTCGTTTCCCAGCTTGACCCCACCGTGGCAGATCTGGCGGATATAAAAACTGCGGTAAGCGAGGCGGTTACAAACTGCATAGTCCACGCATACCGTGATAAGAGCGATTACTGCCCGATCTACATAACGGGTGCTTATTATCCGGACGGAAAAACGGTTATTACAGTACGTGATAAAGGATGCGGTATAGAGGATATATCCAAAGCGGTAACGCCTTTATATACCACGGATACCGGCGGAGAGCGAAGCGGAATGGGATTTACCATTATGGAAAGCTTTTGCGATAAAATGACAGTTTCTTCCCGTGTGGGAAAAGGAACTACCGTACGGCTGGTGAAGAAAATTGTTCGTCCGCAGTCCTGATACCCCGTCACTCATCCTTTCCGCACAGCAGGGGGACAGAGAGGCTTTGGATATTCTCGTAAAAGAGAATATGGGCTTGGTAAAATCCATCGCCTTCCGCTTTCGTGACCGTGCCGAAACCGATGATCTTATTCAGCTGGGTGTAATAGGGCTTATAAAAGCCATACGGGGCTTTTCTTTTGATAGAGAAACCGTTTTGTCTACCTATGCCGTTCCTTTGATCACGGGGGAAATAAAGCGTTTTTTACGGGATGACGGTACCGTTAAGGTATCCCGAGAACTTAAAAAACGGGGAAGAACAGTACTTAAAGCACGGGAAGACTATATATCGGAAACGGGATGCGAGCCCACCGTGAACCTGCTTTCGGAAAAATGCGGTTTTACCCGCGAACAAACTCTGGAAGCATTGGATTGCGCCTTGCCCATACTTTCCTTCTCTTCGCCCGTAGGGGATAAAACGGTGGAGGAATACGTGGGAGAGGACTGCATGGCACCGCTGACGGAAAGTATTGCCCTTGCGCAAGCGGTCAACTCTTTGCCCGAAGAGGAGCGCGTTCTGGTAGAATGCCGCTTTTACCGCGGTCTTTCCCAACAGCAAACGGGAAAAATATTAGGCTGTACACAAGTAAAAATATCCCGTATGGAAAAACGTGTAATAGAAAAATT
>JAGCNA010000034.1 GCA_017646185.1 Clostridia bacterium | reverse complement strand
GCTTCAGGCGGGCCCTTTTACGGCTGGAGCAAGGAAAGACTGGATAAAGTTACTCCCGCGGATGCTTTGGCGCACCCCACTTGGAATATGGGCAAAAAAATAACCATAGATTCCGCAACCCTTATGAACAAGGGTCTTGAGCTTATTGAAGCGGTACAGCTTTTTGACGTAACGCCGGATAAAATTCAGGTGCTTGTCCACCGCCAGTCCATAGTACATTCTATGGTTCAGTACGAGGATAACGCGGTGCTGGCACAATGCGGCGCCCCCGATATGCGCACCTGCATTCAGTACGCCCTTACTTACCCCGAAAGAAAAGAGGGACTTGCAAAGGAGCTGGATTTCGCATCCCTTTCCACCCTCACCTTTGCATTGCCCGATGAAGATACATTTACTCTCCTGCCTCTTTGCAGAGAAGCCATAACCCGGGGCGGCAACCTTCCCGCGGCGGTAAACGGCGCAAACGAAGCGGCGGTAGAGGCATTTTTGCAAGGGAAAATCGGCTTTACACAAATTTTCCGCGTGGTGGAAAAGGCATACCAAAAGGCGTCCTTTATTAAAAACCCCACTGTGGAAGATATTTTTGAAACAGACCGCGCGGCAAGAAACGCGGTCGCGGAGGAATATTGATCTTGAACACACTGGTTACCATCGCAGTTACCCTGCTTATGCTGGGTATACTGGTTATAGTCCACGAAGGGGGACATTACCTTGCCGCCCGTGCCTGCGGCGTGGGTATTATGGAATTTTCCGTGGGAATGGGCCCCGTTATCTTTAAGAAAAAGGGAAAATATAACGATTTCACCCTGCGTCTGCTTCCCATCGGCGGTTTTGTAAGTATGATCGGCGAGGATGACGAAGCGGATATCCCCGAAGAGCACAGAGGCAAGCCCAGCATAAACGATAAAAAGACTTGGCAAAAAATGCTTATCGTCCTTGCGGGCCCCGTTATGAACATCCTTTTAAGCGTTTTGCTTATGACAGGACTCGTCTTTTCCGCAGATGTTATCGGTTCCACCACCGTGGCGGCTCTTGTGGATGAGCAGATGAGCGAAGACAGAGGCCTTCCCGTTAACGTAAGCGGCGAATACGACTTGCGGGCAGGGGATACCATACTCAAAATAAACGGCAAAAACATACGTGTTTATTACGATATGGCGTATTATCTCACCACCATGGGCAACGAGCCCGTGGACCTTGTGGTGGAACGTGACGGCAAAGAGGTTGAGCTGAAGGGCGTTTGCTTCCCCGTAAATGAAATGGACGGAGTAAAATACGGCTCTATGGACTTTATCGTTTACCGCAAGGACAAAACCTTTGCAAACGTGTGCTACGAAGCATTCTGGCAGCCCATTTCTTCCATCCGCACCACCGTGCAGGGAATTATTGATACCGTTTCAGGCAGATACGGTATTTCCGGTGTTTCCGGTGTCGTGGGTATGGGCGATGCTATGAGCGAGGTCATCTCCACGGGAGAGAGTATCGGAATGATTATCGAAGACCTGCTTAATTTTATGGTGCTTATCTCTATTTCTCTCGGTATATTCAACCTTATTCCCCTTCCCGCTTTGGACGGAGGCAGGTTCCTGATATACGCTATCGAGGGAATTATCGGCAGAAGACTTCCCCAAAAGGCGGTTACCATTGCTATTTCCGTAAGCATGGGTCTGCTGCTGTTGCTTACGGTGCTTATTACCTTTAAAGATATAGTAAAGCTTTTTTAAATAAAGGTTTTTTATGAAGAAAATTCTTATGATCGCCACCGGCGGTACTATTGCCTGCCGCAGAACACCTCAGGGCTTAAAGCCTCTTATGGGAAGCGATGAGCTGCTAAAATACGTGCCCGACGTAAAAAGCGTCTGTCACGCAGATACTCTGCAGCTTTATAACGTGGATTCCACGGATATCCGCCCCCATCATTGGCTGGGAATAGCAAAAGCGGTTGCGGAAAATTACGAAAAATACGATGGATTCGTTATAACCCACGGCACGGATACCATGGCGTATACCGCCGCCGCATTGTCATATCTTTTGCTTTCCTCCCCCAAGCCCGTTGTTATAACGGGTGCGCAAAAGCCGGTGGATATGGAAAACACAGATGCCCGTGTCAATCTTTACGATAGCTTTGTGTACGCTTCTGAAGATGACGCTTCGGGAGTACATATCGTCTTTGACGGCAAGGTTATCTTGGGTACCCGTGCAAAAAAGACACGCTCAAAAAGCTATAACGCCTTTTCCTCTATAAATTATCCGGAGGTTGCCTACGTTTCCGAAGGGCAGGTACGCCACTACATAAAGCAGGAAAAAAGAGAAAAAGAGTTTTTTGGTTTTCTCAATACCCGTGTGTCCGTCTGTGCGCTGGCACCTTCTATGGATAGCGGCGCCTTAAGATATATGCTGGAAAACAGCGATGCGGTTATTATCGAAACCTACGGCGTGGGCGGTATTCCCGCAGAGGGCGGTTTTGAAACGGCAATACGGGAAGCGGTGCAAAAAGGAGTTACCGTGGTTATCACCACTCAGGTGCTTAACGAGGGAAGCGATATGGCGGTATACCTTGTAGGCAAGCAGATAAAAGAGGATCTGGGGCTTTTGGAAGCTTATGATATGACCCACGAATCCGCTTTGGCAAAGCTCATGTGGATACTTGCAAGGTTCACAAAAAGAGAAGATATTATCAGGGAATTTTACACTCCCAGAAATTTTGATATTTACGAAAAGAAAATATGAAACAAACAAAACGTATTTCCCGCCCCGTTAAGGTAGGTTCCCTTACTATCGGCGGAGGAAACCCCATAGCCGTGCAGTCTATGTCCAATATCGACACGGCAGATACCGAAAAGGTAATAAAACAAATAAAAGAGCTTAAATCCGCAGGGTGTCATATCCTGCGCTTTGCGGTTAACAGCATGGATGCTGTACGTGCCATCCCTTTGTATAAAGCGGTTACGGATATGCCTCTGGTTGCGGATATCCACTTTGATTACCGCCTTGCAATAGAGGCGGCAGAAGCGGGAATAGACAAGATACGCATAAACCCCGGCAATATCGGCGCAGAGGAAAACGTAAAAGCCGTTGCCCGTATATGCAATCAAAAGAACATACCCATACGTATCGGCATTAACGGAGGCAGTCTTGAAAAGGATATGCTGATCAAATACGGCGGCCCCACGGCGGAGGCGATTGCGGAATCCGCTTTGAACAACGCCCGCCTTTTGGAAAAATACGATTTTTCAAATATAGTCCTTTCGGTAAAAAGCTCAAACGTTTCCAAGATGATTTGCGCAAACGAGATTATTGCGTCCGCCTGTGATTATCCTTTGCATCTGGGCGTTACGGAAGCGGGCGGTGTGGAAAACGGCACTATACGAAACGCTATCGGTATCGGCGCACTTTTAGCAAAGGGAATAGGGGATACGTTAAGAGTATCCTTAACCGCTTCCCCCGTAAAAGAGGTGTATGCGGGACACAGAATTTTAAGAGTAATGGGTATGGAAAGCGGTATAAACGTAGTTTCCTGCCCCACTTGCGGAAGAACGAAAATAGATCTTATCCCCCTTGCCGCCCGTGTTGAAAAGCTGTGCGAGGGAATACAGACTCAAAAATACCTTACCGTTGCGGTAATGGGCTGTGTGGTAAACGGCCCCGGCGAAGCAAAGGAAGCAGATCTGGGTATTGCGGGAGGTATAGGCGAAGCGGTGCTTTTCCGCAAGGGAGAGATTATCGGCAAGATAAAAGAAGAAGAAATAGAAAACACATTAAAGCAAGAGATAATGAGGATTATCAATGAATGAACGGTTTTACAAGCAGTTTGCCAAGGTAGAATTTACCGAAGAGCAAAAAACACTGCTTAAAAATGCTACGGATTATAAGCTGCAGGTGGATCGGGCAGGTAACGGTCTTAAAATGGAGCTTTATTTTCCTATGCCCGTTCCCGCAGACAAGCTGTTCGAAATAGAAAACACCGTTTCTGCGGCGTTGCGCCTTAATTATTGCTTGGCGCTCCCCGTTTACGAAGGATGCACCTTTGCCACCGACTATATGCCGGAATTGGTAAAGCTTTACGCATACAGAGCAAATATCGCCTTGGGCAGAGGCGGACTTGATAAATACGATTACGTTTACGACAGAGAAAAAGCCACCGTTACGGTAAAATTGCGCAAGGGCATATCCTCTGCTTTAATGGATATGGCAGGGGCAGGTAAATTCTTTTCCGAATGTGTTTTTGCCCAGTTCGGACAGAATATAACCTTTAATTTTGAAGAAGACGGTAATTACGATTACGTTCCCGTTTTTGATACAAAGGCGTTGGAGCAGCAGGCAAAGGAAGATTATGCTCAGTACGAAAAAAGCCGTGCTCCCAAGGAAGTGGAAACCAAGGACAGCTTTTTTAAAACCGTCGAAGATACCGAGGATAAATACGATATCGGCGGTACTCAGATCGGAAATATGCATTTCGACCTTTCGGAACGCACCCCCGTTTTTAAAGAGCTTATCCGCAAAGAGCCTTTCCCCATACGTGAAATACATATAGAGCCTACGGTAAACGCAGAGGGACGCACCTTTTCCAAGCGTATTCCCGTGTGCATCTGCGGCGAACTGTTCCAGATCGAGGACAAAGAATCCCGTGACGGAAGCAAGACCAATTACAAAGCATATATAACCGACGGAGAAGCCTCCGTTATGCTCCGTTTTTCCGTAAACAAGGAGGATACGGAGTTTTCCGCCCCCAAGCCCGGTGCGGCGCTTTTAATAGAGGGTAAGGCGAGCTACGATGATTACGAAAAAGAAACGGTCATCCGTGTAGAAAAAATAAACAAGGTAAAGCGTCTGCGCCGTAAGGATAAATACCCCCGCAAGAGGACGGAGCTGCATCTTCACACCTCCATGTCTGCCAACGACGCTTTGTCCGACCCCGAAACGGTAATGGCTACCGCCTCCGCCTGGGGCTGGAACGCTGTGGCGATAACCGACCACGGCAACGTGCAGGCATACCCTATGATAATGAAAGCACGCAAAAAATATCCCGATGTAAAGCCTATTTACGGTATGGAGGGATATTTGGTGGACGATACCGCCCGTGCGGTTTTCGGCGTTAAAAACCCCAAAGAATGTGTTTTTGACGAAACAGAGTTTATAATTTTTGATATAGAAACTACGGGACTTTCTCCCGTGGATTGCGCTATAACCGAAATCGGCGCATCCCTTTACAAGGGCGGGGAGATAATAGATACCTTCGGCACCTACGTTGACCCCGAAATGCCCATTCCCGAAAACATTACCCGTCTTACGGGAATTTCCGAAGAAACGGTAAAGGGCGCACCCAAGGTAAAGGAAGCGGTAAAGGCTTTCCTTGAATTTGCAGGGGACAGAATTCTGGTTGCCCACAATGCAAATTTTGATATCGGCTTTATAAGAAAAGCCTGCGAAACACACAAGATAAAGTTTACAAATCCGTATCTGGATACGCTTCCTCTTTCCAGATATATAAATTCCGATCTTAACAAGCATACTCTTGATTCTATCGGAAATTATTATAACCTTGGCGAATTCAACCACCACCGCGCCACCGACGATACGGCAATGCTGGGCGCAATCTTTTCCTGCATGGCAGACAGACTTCGCAAGCAGGGCATAAGAAACGTGGAAGAAATGAATATGGCAATGGCGGCAAACAGCGATCCCAAAAAGCTCCGCGCATACCATATCACCATACTTGTTAAAAATTTAGCGGGACTTCGCAATCTGTACCAGCTCATATCCCAGTCTTATCTGGATTATTACCACCGCAATCCCCGTATTCCCAAAACCGTGCTGGATGCTCACCGCGAAGGTCTTATTATCGGCTCTGCCTGCGAAGCGGGAGAATTGTTCAGAGGTATTCTGGACGGCAAGCCCAATTCCGAGCTTGAGCGTATAGCAAAGTTTTACGATTACCTTGAAATAATGCCCAAAGCCAACAACTCCTTCCTTATCGACGAGGGCACCCTTACGGATTACGGCAGGCTGGAGGAGATAAACAAGCAGATACTCCGTATCGGCGATAAATTGAAAAAGCCGGTCTGCGCTACGGGGGATTCCCATTTTATTGAACCCGACGATGAAATTTACCGCCAGATAATGCAGGTGGGGCTCAAATACAAGGATGCTATGCACGAAAGCAAACTGTATCTCCGCACCACCGAAGAAATGCTGGAGGAATTTTCCTATCTGGGCGACAGAGCGGAAGAAGTAGTTATAGACAATCCCCAAAAAATCGCAGATATGGTGGACGGCTCTATTAAACCTATTCCCGACGGAACCTATACCCCCGAAATCGAGGGAGCGGAGGAGGAGCTTACAAGTTCCTGCCACCAGACCGCAATGGATTGGTACGGCTATAAGGGTGAAGTGCCCGAAATCGTTAAAAACCGTCTGGACAGAGAGCTTACCTCCATTATCAAAAACGGATTTTCCGTGCTTTACGTTATTGCCAGAAAGCTTGTGCTCAATTCCGAGCGTACGGGATACCTTGTAGGTTCCCGTGGTTCGGTTGGCTCTTCCGTAGTAGCAACCTTTTCCGGCGTTTCAGAGGTAAACCCCT
>JAGCNA010000287.1 GCA_017646185.1 Clostridia bacterium | reverse complement strand
TGGCTAAGGCTCTCAATGATTACGCTCCCATCCAGAGCGGTATCATGACCACCGTTCACGCTTACACCGGCGACCAGATGGTTCTCGACGGTCCTCACAGAAAGGGTGACTTCCGCAGAGCACGTGCAGCTGCTGAAAACATCATCCCTAACAGCACCGGCGCTGCAAAGGCTATCGGTCTTGTTATCCCCGAACTCAACGGCAAGCTCATCGGCTCCGCTCAGAGAGTTCCCGTTCCTACCGGTTCTTCCACCCTTCTCGTTGCAGTTGTTAAGGGCAAGGACGTTACCAAGGAAGGCATCAACGCTGCTATGAAGGCTGCTTCCAACGAATCCTTCGGTTACACTGAAGAACAGCTCGTTTCCAGCGATATCGTTGGTATCACCTACGGTTCTCTGTTCGATGCAACTCAGACCATGGTTTCCAAGATCGACGACGATACCTATCAGGTACAGGTAGTTTCTTGGTACGATAACGAAAACAGCTACACCAGCCAGATGGTTCGTACTATCAAGTACTTCGCTGAACTCAGCAAATAAGAAACAATTTAAAAATTCAAGTGCCGCGGTATATTCGCGGCACTGATTTTATATCTTTGTATCAGAAACATTTTAAGAGGTAATTATGCCCACTCTCATTCTTAACAGTATTTTGCTCGGGATCGGTCTTGCTATGGACGCCTTTTCCGTTTCTCTCGCAAACGGACTGAACGAGCCTTGTATGTCCAAAAAGAAAACCTGCGGTGTTGCGGTAACTTTTGCTGTTTTCCAAGCAATAATGCCCCTTATAGGTTGGCTGTGTGTTCACACCGTCGTGCAGTATTTCAAAGCATTTGAAAGCTTTATCCCGTGGATAGCTCTTGCTCTGCTCGGTTTTATCGGCGGTAAGATGATATACGAAAGCGCGACCTGCAAAGAGGCAGAGTGCGGTGAATGTAAAAAGCTGGGATTCGGCGCTTTGATCGTTCAGGGAATTGCCACCTCTATAGATGCACTTTCTGTCGGATTTACAATTTCCGATTACGACCTTACCAAAGCATTGCTGTGTGCCGCCATAATCGCAGTATTAACATTTGTAATCTGTTTTGCCGGTGTTATGATCGGAAAGAAGGCAGGCACAAAGCTTGCGGGAAAAGCAGGATACCTTGGCGGAATAATTCTCATAGTCATAGGTCTTGAAATATTTATAACCGGAATAATTTAAAAACACAATCACCCCGACAAAAAATACCTGCTTTAGCATAAAACGCAAAGCAGGTATATTTTTTTATTTTCTGTTTTTCTGAAGGGCAAAAACAATTGCGGGGCACAGAGCAACGCAGGTAATAACCTCTATAATAAAATTAACGCCCACAAGTCCCAAAAAGATATAAGATACAACAGTGGCGCTTTGAGCAGATGCCCATTCGTGCAACAGAGGGTTAAACAGCGTTATAAACGCTATGAGGAAAAATCCGGTATTGAAAACGGGCAGCAAAGCCGAAAGCAGAAAAGAACGCCACTTTTTGCCCTTGAATTTAACGGTAAGCGCACCTACAAGAACAACACCGCAAGCCGCAAGTATAACTCTCAACGCAGAGCCTATAAAGGTTTTTACGGGGCTTAAAGCAAACATTATTCCCCCACCAACATCAAAGCCTACGGCACATTCAACAAAAAGGGTTATTCCCATTGCGGCAGAAACAATTATACCGCATTTTGCGCCGTAATGTATACAGGCAACGGCAACGGGAATAAGAGCCAGTGTAAGAGAAAACTGTAGATAATTTGTCATTAAAGTGGACAGTATCTGCAAGACCACGGTAAGCGAGCACAGAATAGCGCAATCCACAATGAATTTGCTTTTTTTCACAGCTGCACCTCGATTCGAATTTTTGTGCACAAACATTATAAATAAAATTACAAAAAAATCAATACTTATATAGAAAAAGGCTTTAAAAACATCTTTATTTTTTTCAAAATGTATGTTATAATATTGCGATAAATTTATTAAGAGGTGCTTGTTTTTGGATATAAATAATATCTCGCATAACGGCAATATATATTTTGTAGGTATCGGCGGAATTTCCATGTCCTCTCTGGCAGAGATACTGCACAGAAAAGGATATAAAGTAAGCGGTTACGACTGCTGCTCCTCCCCTGCCACAGACCATCTTAAAGAGCTTGGTATACCCGTATACCATCAAACGGAAAAAGAACATTTTGACGGCGTAACAGCGGCAATAGTTACCGCCGCAGTACACGAAGATAACCCTGAGATTATCGAGCTTCGCTCACGAAATATCCCCTGCTATTCCCGTGCAGAGCTTTTGGGCGCTCTGGGAAGCAAATACGCAAACTCCATTGCGGTGGCGGGAACCCACGGAAAATCCACCACTACGGGTATGCTGAGCGATATTTTCACCACAGCAAAAAATTCCGATCCCACCATTCTCGCAGGCGCAATAGTGCCCGAGCTGGGAAGCACCTTCAGACTGGGAACCGACGAAAACTTTATTTACGAAGCTTGTGAATATACCGATTCGTTTTTGTCCTTTTATCCCCATATTGCCGCAGTGCTTAACCTTGAACTGGACCACACGGATTATTTCCCCGATATAGCGGCTTTGGAAAGATCCTTTTCCAAATTTATAAACAATGCGGGAAAAGACGGAATTGCCGTTGTAAATATGGATTCTCTGCACACCATGGAAGCGGTTAAGGGATGCGTGCCCAAGGTGGTCACCTACTCCCCTTCCGG
>JAGCNA010000286.1 GCA_017646185.1 Clostridia bacterium | reverse complement strand
CATCGGGCGCAAAAATTGATATACTTATATGAAGAATTATTTTAATTATAAGGTATGAGGTTTTTGCTGTTATGGGCAGACGGAAGATAATTAGCTTTGCAAACCAAAAGGGCGGCGTGCGAAAAACCACCAGCGCCGTAAATATTGCCGCCAGCGTAGCCGAAAAGGGCAGCAAGCTGCTGTTGGTGGATGCAGACCCTCAGGGCAACGCCACAAGCGGTCTGGGCATTAACAAGCGCACCGCACCCGGCAGCGTTTATGACGTTTTGATCGGCAGAAAAACGGCATCCGAATGTATTTGCCGTTCCTCCGCCCAAAATCTTTACGTTATCCCCTCCAGTATAGATCTGGTAGCGGCAGAGCTGGAATTGGCGGATATCCACCGCAGAGAATCCCGTTTAAAGATCGCTTTGGACACGGTGAGAGATCAATTTGATTACATAATCATAGACTGCCCGCCCTCTCTTGGCCTTACCACGCTTAACGCACTTACCGCATCCGACGGTGTTGTGATACCCCTGCTGTGCGAATATTACTCCCTTGAGGGATTATCACAGCTTACCCTTACCATAAAATCCGTAAGAAAGCTTTATAACCCGTCATTGGAGCTTATCGGCGTACTTGTGAATATGTATGACGGCAGGCTTAACCTTACTGCTCAGGTAATGAACGAGATTAAAAAATATTTTGCGGACAAGCTGTTTTCCACACCTGTGCCGAGAAACGTAAAACTTTCCGAAGCACCCAGCTACGGTCTTGCCATTGTGGATTACGACCGTTCATCAAAGGGTGCGGCGGCATACTCTGCTCTGGCAGAAGAATTTACAGAAAGGTGCAAGTGATAAATTATGGCAAAATCTGCAGATAAACAAAGACTCGGCAGAGGGCTTGACGCCCTTATGTTCGATAACGAATACGAAATATCCTCTCCCGGCGGAAGCGGTGTTACCATGGTTCGGCTTACAAATATAGAGCCTAACCCCGCACAGGCAAGAAAAAAGTTTGACCCCGTTTTGCTGGAGGAGCTGGCACAGTCCATAAAGGAGCACGGTATTATACAGCCTATCGTGGTGCGGGATATGGGCAACGGATATTACGGTATTATTGCCGGTGAACGCCGTTGGCGTGCCGCACGGATTGCGGGGCTCACGGAGGTGCCAGTGCTTATAAAGGATACCGACGAGGTTTCCGCCGCGGAAATATCCCTTATAGAAAACCTGCAAAGAGAAAACCTTAACCCCGTTGAAGAAGCCTACGGGTACAAGGATCTGATAGAAAATTATTCTCTTACCCAAGAGCAGGCGGCGCAAAAGGTGGGAAAATCCCGTGCCGCCGTGGCGAACATACTGCGTCTTTTAAAGCTTCCCGAATCGGTGCTTGAGCTGGTGAGAGAGGATAAGCTCACCTACGGCCACGCCCGTGCATTGCTTCCTCTTACGGACAAGCTTACCGAGCAGGCAATATTCGCCCACGCAAACAACATAATATCCGGTATGCTTTCGGTAAGAGAGACCGAAGCGTTGGTAAAACGGATAATGGAAAACAAGCCCCTTCCCGTAAAAAGCCCCGTAGAGACGGAATATTACAAGCGTCTGGAAAGCAAGGTAAGCGAGCAGGTGGGCAGAAGAGTATCTATTAACGGAAACAAGCTCTCCATTGCGTATTCCGGAACGGAAGACCTGGAGCAACTTATAAAATCTTTGTGCGGAAGCACTTTCTTTGAGGAGTAAAATAAAATGCTTGATATTAAATTTTTAAGAACCAATCCCGATATCGTAAAACAGAACATTAAAAACAAGTTTCAGGAAAACAAGCTCCCTCTTGTTGACGAGGTTATAGAGCTTGACGCCGCATCCCGCGCAGCACAGCAGGAGGCAGATAATCTCCGCAGCGAAAGAAACCGTCTTTCCAAGCAGATAGGCGCTTTGTACGGTCAGGGCAAGAAGGAAGAAGCAGAGGCTGCAAAAGCAACCGTAAACGCTCAGGCTCAGAGACTTGCGGAGCTTGAAAAGCTGGAAGAAGAATACGCTGAAAAGATAAACAAGATAATGATGGTTATTCCCAACATTATCGATCCTTCCGTTCCTATCGGCAAGGATGACAGCGAAAACGTTGAACTGCAGAAGTTCGGCGAACCCGTTACCCCCGATTTCGAGATCCCCTACCACACCGATATTATGGAGCGCCTTAACGGCATCGACCTTGATGCCGCACGTAAGGTTGCGGGCAACGGCTTTTATTATCTTACCGGAAACATTGCCCGTCTCCATTCCGCAGTGCTTTCCTATGCAAGAGATTTTATGATCGACAGAGGATTTACCTACTGTATTCCTCCTTATATGATCCGTTCTTCCGTTGTTACCGGCGTTATGAGCTTTGCGGAAATGGAAGCTATGATGTATAAGATAGAGGGCGAGGATCTGTTCCTGATCGGTACCAGTGAGCACTCTATGATCGGCAGATTTATAGACAGTATCGTACCCGAAGAAAAGCTCCCCTACACTCTTACCAGCTATTCTCCCTGCTTCCGTAAGGAAAAGGGCGCTCACGGTATAGAGGAAAGAGGCGTTTACCGTATACACCAGTTTGAAAAGCAGGAAATGATAGTTGTGTGCAAGCCCGAGGAAAGCCCTATGTGGTTTGATAAGCTTTGGCAGAACACCGTTGACCTGTTCAGAAGCATGGATATCCCCGTAAGAACTCTTGAATGCTGCTCCGGCGACCTTGCAGACCTTAAGGTAAAGAGCGTGGATATTGAGGCTTGGTCTCCCAGACAGCAAAAATACTTTGAGGTTGGTTCTTGCTCCAATCTGGGCGATGCTCAGGCAAGACGCCTTAAGATACGTGTTAACGGCAAAAACGGCAAATATCTTGCCCACACCCTTAACAACACCGTTGTTGCACCTCCCAGAATGCTTATCGCATTCCTTGAAAACAACCTCAGAGAGGACGGCAGTATTGCTATTCCCGAACCTCTCCGTCCCTACATGGGCGGCATGACCGAAATAAGATAGGAGCCTTGCAAATGACCGTAACCTACCTTGTTTGGGGAATCACCGCAGGACTGTGTGTCGGAGCCCTTTACCTTTATTTTATAAAACGCACCTGCGGAAGCTTTATTAAAGCTCTTACAGATAACGGCTGCTTTGGCGCAGAAAACGCCAAAAGCTGCGAAGAACTGGGCATAAAAGCCCCCGGCGGTTATCTTAAAAAACAGCTTGGACAAAACGGCGGTATGTCCAAAATGGTAAAAGCCGATGATGACGGGAAATATTATATTCCCGAAGAGTATTCTTCTCTTGCCGGCAAAAAATACCGCGCGGAAACTATTCCCTTTATCGGCGTGCTGGGATTGGTAGTCCTTATAATCCTTGTGGGTGCGGCGGCATCTTATCTGCTGCCCGGAATTTTAGACAGCTTGGGTGAATTGTTTTGAATAACGAAGTAAAAAGCGCATTAAAAAGCCCCTTTATTAAAATAATATTGCTGGCTATGGTGTTGGTGATAATCACCGTGGTGGTATTCTTTTCCATGGGCTACCGCTTTGTTTCCACCGATGAAGGCTACCGCTTTTTCGGAAAAGCATCCGGCGGTCAGGAAATGACAGGCACCATACGCTACCCCAACGGGGACACAGCCACTCTGGATTTTGCCGCAGGAAAGATAGTCTTTGCAAACGGCGATATTTACGAAGGCGGAATAAGCGGAATATACCGAAACGGCAAGGGTAAAATGACCTATGCCGCTACGGGGGACGTTTACGAGGGTGATTTTCTTAACGATGAAATTACCGGTCTGGGAGTATATACATACGCAAACGGCGACGTTTACGAAGGCTCTCTTATGAACGGCAAAAAGCACGGTAACGGAAAATACACCATGTCCAACGGAAGCTTTTACGAAGGTGCTTTTAACGATAATATGATGCACGGCACGGGTACCTACACCTGGGCAAGCGGTGCAACGTATAAAGGCGAATTTAAAAACGACCTTAAAGAAGGAAGCGGCGTGTTTACCTCTGCGGAGGGGGACGTGTATAACGGCGAATACAAGGCGGACAAGCGCAACGGCTACGGCGTTTACACCTGGAAAAACGGCGAAACCTATACCGGATATTTTCTTGACGATTATATGGACACCCGTTTGAGAAACGAAGACGGTTCCTTCCGTTACGACGATAAAAACGATTACGTTCACAGAGGAGAATCGGTTTACACTTGGCCCAACGGTCATTCCTATACCGGATACTTTGTTGAAAACAAAATAGCTATGGGTCCTTTAGGAGGTTCATAATGGCAAAATTTATTCTTTCTGCCTTTGCGGATGAAATTGATGCAAGCTTTGATATACAGCTTGAGTCCCTTAAAAAATTAGGCATAAATATGCTTGAAATACGCGGTGTGGACGGAAAAAGCTTTGTAACCCTTTCCGATGAGGAAGTGGATACCGTAAAGGAAAAGCTTTCCGCCGCAGGCATAACCCTTTCTTCTCTGGGTTCCCCTATCGGCAAGATAGCTGTGGACGGTGATATAGAAGCCCACAAGGCGCTTTTTACCCGTATAATGGATATCGGCGATAAGCTGGGATGCAAGCGCGTGCGTATGTTCAGCTTTTATCCTGCAGAAAATATGGAAAGAAGCGAGTTTGCCCAAAAGGTTTACGCTCT